>JABUFC010000021.1 GCA_013314715.1 Bacteroidales bacterium
TAGCACCTTCGTATTGAATATCACCGTTTTGTTGAACTAATTTTAACTTAGTTTGAGCATTTATTTTGTCTTTTAGAGCTTCAGTAAATACATTACTTAACGAAGGATTGACAAGGGTTGCTTGATTCTGAAAAAAATCAACACTAAATGTTTGTGTATCAGCAGAATATGATGCACCTGAAAAAGTATAATTTATCTTACAAGAAGAGAATCCCACCAAACAAGCAATAATAAAAATCAAATATGTTTTAGTATTCATAAACTACAATTCGTATTCTTTAATTTTTCTGTAAAGTGTTCGTTCGCTAATGCCCAATTCTTGAGCGGCTAATTTTCGTTTTCCGTTATGCTTTTGGAGTGCCTTTTTAATCATTTCTTTTTCTTTTTCTTGTAGCGATAATGTTTCGTCTTCGAGAATTTCAGTATCTTGAATATTTTCGTCAATAGGTATTTTTGTTAAATCAGAATTGGTTATAACATTTACATTCTCTTTATAAATAGGCGCAATATGAGCATTGGCTGTGTGCCCTAATGCACTTTCGTGCATTAACTCGTGAACTTGCTTTTTTAACTCAGCCATATCTTTTCGCATATCGAACAAGATTTGGAATAAAATTTCGCGTTCGGTATTAAAAGTTTTTTGGTCAACAAAATCATTGCTAACAAGTGCGGGCAATTTCGAATTAAAAGCATCGGGTAAATATTTTTTTAAGGTGGACGCGTCTATTTCTCGTTCTTGTTCAATAATAGATATTTGTTCGACAATATTTTTCATTTGACGTACATTACCGGGCCACGAATAGTTGAGCAAAACTTGTTGCGCATCGGGTAAAAAACGCAAAGCCGGCATGCGATATTTTTCAGCAAAATCAGCAGCAAACTTACGAGCTAAGAGCAAAATATCGTCTCCACGTTCGCGTAATGGTGGAATTGTTATTGGAATAGTGCTCAAACGATAGAACAAATCTTCACGAAAACGACCTGTTTGAATAGCTCGATGTAAATCGACATTGGTGGCAGCAACAACTCTCACGTTTGTTTTCTGAGGTGTACTGCTTCCTACTTTAAAAAATTCACCTGTTTCGAGTACTCGCAACAAACGAGCTTGAGTTGCTAAAGGCATTTCGGCAACCTCATCTAAAAAAATCGTTCCTTTATCGGCGACTTCAAAATAACCTTTACGTTTATCGGTAGCACCTGTAAACGAACCTTTTTCGTGACCAAACAGTTCAGAATCGATGGTTCCTTCAGGTATTGCACCACAGTTTACCGCAATATATACATTGTGTTTACGAGGACTAAATTGATGTATAATTTGTGGAAATACTTCTTTACCGGTTCCACTTTCACCGGTTATTAATACACTCAACTCCGTTGAGGCGACTTGTACAGCAACTTCAATTGCCCTATTTAAAGCAGGCGCATTACCTATAATACCAAAACGGTTTTTTATGGTTTGTAATTCCATTCAATCTATTTTAAAACTGACAAAATTACAAATTATTGACAAAAAAGCATGTTTTTAAAGTAAAATTTTTAGCAAAGTCCGAATGCTTAATCCAATAATAATCACCCCCACTAAATACATTGCCCAACGACTATTTATTTTATGACAAAGAAAGGCAGCTAAAGGAGCAGCCAAAATTCCGCCTAAAAGCAAACCTAAAATAATAGTCCAATGCTTAATACCAATTATCATCGTAAAAATGCTTGATGATGCAATGGTAACTAAAAACTCAGCTGCATTCACCGTACCTATGGTAATTTTTGGATCTTTACCTGTTCCTACTAAGGTGGTGGTAACTACAGGTCCCCATCCCCCACCACCCGATGCATCAACAAAACCACCAATTAAACCTAAAATCGAATATTTTTTAAACTTTTTTGAGTCGATGTTAATCTTTTTATAAGCTTTGTATATTATTCTAACTCCCATTAAAAACAAGTAAATAGTAATGTATGGCTTTAACAAATTGCCATCGAAAGATGACAAAAAATACGCACCCAAAATAGCTCCTATTACACCCGGTAAAGCTAATTGCAGAAACAACTGTTTATCAACATTTTTAAACTTCCAATGCGATAAACCAGAAATACCCGAAGTAAAAATTTCGGCTGTATGAACGCTTGCACTTGATATTATTGGCGAGACTCCAGTTGAGATTAGAAAACTTGTAGAGCTTACACCATAAGCCATTCCTAATGTCCCATCAATAAGCTGTGCAAAAAAGCCAACCAAAATATAGAGGTAGATATGAGTAGAAAAATTTTGTGCTAAAAACATTTTAAAATCCACATAGCTTATCACACCAAACACATATATCAATAAAAAAACAGAGATCGCTAACAAAGCGAACAAAATACCGGTCAACATAGCATACCATTGCCATAATGATTTTAATGTAATATTTTTTTCGGTCATTTTTTTTTGCAAATATACACCATTTCTCTATATATTATATAGACTTTTAATAAAATTATTAAGGCATTTAGTAATGAATCATTTTTTCATTTGTAATAAAACTTTTACCTTTACCATTGAGAACTTTTATGTATCTATAAATGAAAACTATTGGTATTTTAACATTATTTCTTTTTACTACCATGCTTGCTGTATCACAACGCTACACTATTAGTGGTTACATTAGCGATGTAAAAACCGGCGAAAAACTTATAGCAGCTTCCGTTTATGATACCATTAGTAAAAAAGGAGCAATTACCAATAATTATGGTTTTTATAGCCTAACGCTTCCCGAAGGCAAGGTAGCACTTATTGTTTCGTATGTAGGCTATTCGCTAAAAACTGATGTATTTGAACTTAAGAGTAATATTGTAAAAAACATAATGCTCAATCCAACAATTGAATTAAAAGAGGTTGAAATAGTTGCCGAACGAGCAAAACATGTAGAATCGAGCCAAATGAGCATGACACAAATCCCTATTCAAACCATAAAATCGTTGCCTGTATTTTTCAGCGAAGCCGATATACTAAAAACCATTCAGCTATTGCCCGGTGTACAATCGGGAGGCGAAGGAACATCAGGGTTATACGTACGCGGAGGAGGACCTGACCAAAATTTAATCCTGCTCGATGGAGTGCCGGTTTATAATTGCGATCATCTTTTTGGCTTTTTCTCTGTATTTAATTCCGATGCTATTCAAAATGTTACCTTAATCAAGGGTGGATTCCCTGCCCGCTACGGAGGTCGTTTATCGTCAGTGCTCGATATTCGAATGAAAGAAGGTAACCTAAACGAATATCATGGCACATTCTCCATTGGCTTAATATCTTCTAAATTTATGATGGAAGGACCGTTGATCAAGAAAAAATCTTCGTTTGTAGTATCGGCACGCAGAACCTACATCGACATTTTGGCACAACCCATTATCCGTTCTGCCGGTGATGGAACTTCCGGAGGATATTACTTCTACGATGTTAATACTAAGCTCAACTATATTTTTAGCGACACCAACCGTTTATTTTTAAGTATATATTTAGGAAATGATAAAGCTTATTCAAAAATAAAAGACCAATACAACGATAATGGAATTAATTATGAAAACAAAGAAAAAGCTTCGTTGAGTTGGGGCAATATAATAACCGCTCTTCGTTGGAACCATTTGTTCACACCTAAGCTTTTTAGCAATGTTACTGCAACTTTTAGTCGCTATCGTTTTCAGGTAGGCATGGAAAGTAATACTCAACAAAACAACAATGGAAGCATTTCAAAATCGTCGTTTGCATATAAATATTTTTCGGGAATATATGATTTTGCTGGTAAGATAGACTTCGATTACCATCCATCGCCCAACCACAATATTATTTTTGGAGCATCGGAAATCTATCACACCTTTTCGCCCGGTGTAAATGTATTTAAAGGGGAAGAAAACAACGACCCCACTACAAAAATTGATACCAGCTTTGGCAATTCCAATATTTTTGCACACGAAATTGCCTTATTTATAGAAGATGATATCACCATTAACGCCCTTTTAAAGGCTAATATTGGAATTCATCAAAGCATGTTTTTGGTGCGCAATAAATTTTATTCTAACACCCAACCGCGTCTATCGCTCCGCTATTTGATGCACGAAAAATGGTCGCTCAAAGCTGCGTATTCGCAAATGAATCAATACATCAACCTGCTAAGCAATAGCGGCATTGGTTTGCCAACCGACTTATGGCTACCCTCTACCAACCGCATTAAACCTCAAGCCTCTCAGCAATGGGCATTAGGAATATTTAATGTCCCAGCCAAGGGATTTGAAGCTAGCATCGAAGGCTATTACAAAACAATGAAGAATCTTATAGAATACAAAGAGGGTGCAACCTTTTTCTCCGAAGGCGAATCGTGGGAAGATAAAATCGAAATGGGCAATGGTTGGGCATACGGAGCAGAGTTTTTTTTTAAAAAAAACAAAGGAAAAACAACAGGATGGATTGGCTACACCCTTGCATGGTCGTGGCGTAAATTCGAAAAACTTAATTTTGGCAAATCATTCCCCTACCGATACGACCGCAGACACGACATTAGTATAGCCATAACTCATTTCATTAACGAAAAAATCGACATCGGGGTTGTTTGGGTTTATGGCACGGGAAATGCCGTATCATTGCCCATTGAGCAATATCCAATGCTTGAATTTCCATCTATGCCACAAAATGGATATTATTATGAACCAAATATGGTCGAATATTATGATGGCAGAAACGGATTCAGAATGCCGCCTTATCATCGCCTCGACCTTAGCTTTAATATGCACAAAAAACTAAAAAGAGCCGAACGCACGTGGAGTATTGGCATTTACAACGTTTATAATCGCAAAAATCCCTATTATCTATACTTTAGTTACGACGAACAAGGCAATAAACGATTAACACAAATAAGCTTGTTCCCAATTATTCCATCATTTTCGTATAATTTAACATTTTAATATAAAAAGCCATGAGAACCAATGCTAACCAACCGAAAAAGACATTATCACTCACCAATAAGCCTTGCTCTTCATTCGAATGGCGTATTATATCTCTTCATAATGACATGAACCTTAATTTTAGAAATAAAAATAATTGCAGATGAAAACAACACTTATGAAAATTATAACATTATTGACCATTTTGCCATTTTTTATGGCATGCAAAAAATACCTCGATATGGATATTATCGATAAAGGCCGTAAACCGGTTGTAAATGCATTGTTTATAGTCGATTCAGTACCTTCAGCAACTGTATTTCAAAGTACTCATATTTTAGATCCGGCGGAAAGCAATAATATTACAAATGCAAAATTTATAGCTATATACAATCATCAAGTTTTTGATACATTATACTTTTCAAACACTTTAAATCAATATATAAGTTACAATCACATTATTCAAAGTAATGAAAAAATAAAAATACAGGTTGAAACAAATGTAGGAACCGTCGAATCAGAAATAACCACCCCTACCAAAATCCAATTTAATTCAGCTGACACCTTCCCTTATTATGGAAACTCAAGTACACGACAAGGTACCGAAATAAAATTAAGCTTTAACGATCCTTCGGCTACAAAAGATTATTACATTATTTATACTCTTATGGGCAATTATATTAACGCAACAGGGTATAATGGTAACGACCCTTCTATTGAAGAATTAAATAATCACCTTTTTATAGAAGACCTAACATTTAACGGCAAGCAAAAAAATATTTCGCTTATTTTTTACAACAATTTTGATGAATACATGTCAAATACACTTTGTATTTATTTGATGCATGTAGATGAACATTATTACAAATATGCATATTCGGCATATAAACAACAGAATACAGGAATTTCACCTTTTTCAGAACCTGTTATGGTTTATAATAATATAAAAAACGGATATGGAATTTTTGGAACAGCAGCCATTAGCGTCATAAACATTAATTTTTAAATTGGTACTTTCTATTTATCATTATAAGTCATTGATTGAATAAATTTATTTGATTATTGACGCCTTTAAAACTTTTCGATATGTGAGCTAACTAAATTTTATAAAGAACTCATTAAATATTAAAATTATCAAACAAATAGTGGACAAAAAAACGAGTACTGAACTCTTTTTTTTTTCATAAATAAATCATCGATATAAAACTTGAAAAAATAACAACTTCTCATATTCAATTCATTTATAAATCGTATGTTTTCGATATTAGTTTACAAACAAATATGAGCTTTAAAATAGAATCTTAAGCTTAACAATTGAATTAAAATTTACATAAAACTATTTTTAAATTTTCAAATTAAAACATACCTTTGCTATTATAAAAACAGAATAATTATGGGAAAAATAAATATGAATTTAGACAATCTTGATGCCGTTTTGTCTGAAAAATTAAACGAAGCTCAAAAAGCCAAAGCAAAAACCATATTTTTAAAAAAATTAGCAGAATTATCGCATAAATATTATAAAGGTAAAATAGTAACGATGCCAAAAGCCCCAGTTCCGGGTTTTAATTGGTTTAATGTTTGGTACACACCGGGCGTTTCAGTAGTGTCAACCAGCATTCGTGACAATAACGATGCTTCATTCGATTTAACTAACCGTGGCAATTTAGTTGCCGTAGTTAGCGATTCAACCCGCGTATTAGGCGATGGCGATTGTACACCCTCAGGCGGCTTAGGCGTTATGGAAGGCAAAGCTTTTTTAATGAAATATTTAGGCGGAGTGGATGGTATAGCCTTATGTATCAATAGCAAAGACGCCAATGGCAACCCCGATGCACAAAAAATCATAGATTTTGTTAAAATGCTTGAACCAAGCGTAGGAGCTGTTAATTTAGAAGATATATCGCAACCCAATTGTTTTAAGGTATTAGATGAATTACGCGAAGAATGCGAAATACCCGTTTGGCACGATGATGCTCAGGGAACTGCCAGCGTTACTCTAGCGGGTGTTATTAATGCACTAAAACTTACTAATCGCAATATAAACGACACTAAATTTGTTTTGTTTGGTGCAGGAGCATCAAATACAACAATAGCTCGTTTGTTGATAGCCGACGGTGCCGACCCCAACAAAATGATAATATTCGACTCCAAAGGTGGTTTGCATCGTAGTCGCAAAGATATTGAAGCCGATACCCGTTATTATCGCAAATGGGAACTTTGCCTACAAACCAATCCCCAGCAAATCGATAAAATTGAAGATGCCATGAAAGGGGCAGATGTGCTAATTTCACTCTCTACGCCAGGACCCGATACAGTAAAGCAAGATTGGATTCGTTCTATGAATTCAAAATCAATTGTTTTTACATGTGCTAACCCTATTCCCGAAATTTATCCCTATGCTGCAAAAGAAGCAGGAGCCTATATTGTTGCTACCGGTAGAGGCGACTTCCCCAATCAAGTCAATAATTCACTTGGTTTTCCCGGTATTTTAAAAGGTGCTTTATTGGTTCGTGCACGTAAGATTACCGATAATATGGCAATTGCAGCGGCTCACTCATTGGCTAATTATGCCGAAAAGAATGGCATGCACCCCGACAAAATAGTTCCTACTATGGACGAAGCAGATGTTTTTCCTGTAGAGGCTGCCGACGTTGCTATTCAAGCCATTAAAGATGGAGTTGCTCGCATTCAAATGACTTGGGACGAAGCTTACACGATAGCCAAAAACGATATTGCTCATGCACGTAAAACCATACATCATTTAAGCGAACAAGGTTTTATCGAAATGCCACCACAACATTTAATTGACGAAGCATTAGAATTCACTTTTAATTCATTTAAAAAATGAAAAATTTCAAACTGTTTAAAGTTAAAACCATCGAAAATTCATGGTTAATAGGAGTTAAAGGTAAACTATTCGATACTAAAGGCTTTTTTATCATCGATACCGGTGCACAGGTTAGTATGATAAATCGCTCGTATTGTAAAACCGAAAAAAACATAGATATTCAAGAGGTTGAAGTCATGGGAATATCGACTAATACTTTAGAAAACGTTGAACTTGCTAAACGTATTCCTATAAAATTAACCCAACATAACTATACATTAAAAAAAGCACTTATTATGGACATTAACCATGTAACCGAAAAGTTTAAAAGCAATTACACCATTCTGGGGTTAATTGGCAATGATTTTTTACACGAAAACATAGCAACACTCGATTATTATTACATGGAAATGAATCTTAGACTTGATGATGATAATAAAGTAGGCTATATTATTTAGAAATTGATTAAAAATATATTTATGAAGAAGATTATTAGTTTTATTTCCGCGTTTATTTTGGTAAATAGTTTATTGTTTAGCCAAGAAATGGGATTGCCTCATTATTTAAGCAACAAAGAGGCATCTGAGTTACCAAATTACAACCCTCCCACTCCCAAAGGAATAACTCATCCGCCGGTTTCTCCTATTCGCAATGCTGCAGAATGGGAAGAAATGCAAGGTGTGTTAATCTCATGGAAATCGGGATATGAGAGCTTTTTAAGTCAAATTATTAAGTATGCACGCGAAGAAGCCAAAGTGTATGTTTATTGTTCCGATTCTACAACAGTAAAAAACTATTTAATCAACAACAACATTCCTACTACTAATATTCGATATCTCATTTCATCGCTCAATAGTGTTTGGATTCGCGATTTCGGTCCAAATAATATTTATACCAACGAAGTTGATTCATTGTATTTGGTCGATTGGGTATATAATCGCCCACGCCCACAAGACGATGCTTCGCCGCAACAGTTTGCAACCCTTATGCAATTGCCATTATACCAATGTACTCAACCCCCTACCGATTTAGTGGCTACCGGTGGAAACTGGGTAAGCGATGGTTTTGGAACTGCTTTTAGTAGTAAGCTCATATTAGACGAAAACGCAACAACAAGCAGTTATAATCAAACTCCCAAAACAGAAGCCGACATAAACAATATCGTTCGCGATTATTTAGGCATCGACCGCTATATTAAAATGGATGTACTACCTTACGATGGTATTCATCATATTGATATGCACTTTAAATTGTTAGACGAAGAAACCTTGTTAGTAGGTCAATATCCCAATGGTATTTCCGATGGTCCTCAAATTGAAGCCAATTTGAATTATATTTTAAATAACTTCAATTCGGTTTTTGGTACACCTTACAAAGTAGTTCGTATTCCCATGCCTCCCAGTACCAGTGGCACTTGGCCCAGTGATGGTGCTTACTATAGAACTTACACAAACTCACTTATAATCAACAAAACCATTCTTGTTCCTACTTACTATGCTCAATACGATACAATTGCTCTTCGAATTTATCGTCAAGCGATGCCAGGTTACAGAGTTGTAGGCATCAATGCTAGTTCTATTATTTCGCAAAGCGGTGCTATTCATTGCACTACTCACGAAATTGGTGCAGTTAATCCATTACTTATTTCGCATCAGGCATTGCCCAATACCGATAACATATGGACCAATTATCAAGTAAATGCTTATATTCATCATAAAACAGGTATTCAAGAAGCTCGTATTTATTACAGAACCGATACAACACAACCGTATGTATGGGTTCCTATGCAATTAACCAATAACACTAATCACACTTGGACAGGCGAAATCCCCGTTCAACCATCGGGCACCTATGTTTATTATTACATTTGGGCAAGAGCGAACTCTGGTAAAGAACAAGTACGCCCTATGCCAGCACCTGCTGGATATTGGAAATTTCGAGTTTATAATCCAACTGCCGTTCAAGAATTAACTGCCGATAATTTTATATGTAGAGCTCATTATATGGCAGAACAATTAACCATAAATATCTTTTCAAGCACTGAAACCACTGCTAATATTACTCTATTTAATAATGTTGGACAACCCGTCGAAGTATTGTACAAAGGGAAATTATTGCAAGGGGCACAAGAATTAACCAACAACATCCATTTAGCAAAAGGCTTATATTTTATTAATATAGAAACCAATAAAGGCAAAAAGGTTGTTAAATTAGCCATTTATTAATGTTCACTCTTTTTATTATTTTCATTGTTGGCATAACAAGCTTTTTGGCGTTTCAAAATCGTACCATGTTTGCCAAGGGTGCCTTTATACCATACGACATTGCACGATTCAATCAGCATTATCGATTTTTGTCGCACATTTTTTTGCACGTATCATGGGAACATTTAATTTTTAATATGCTGACACTCTACTTTTTTGGTATGCTGGTTGAATCGGGCTTTGCTTATTATTTTGGCAAGTGGGGAAAATCGATTTATTTAATAGAATTTTTTATCGCTGGCATTATAGCCACTATTCCATCGTATTTTAAACACAAAAATAACCCATCTTATATTGCCGTTGGAGCATCTGGAGCCGTTTCGGCCATATTGTTTAGTTCTATTTTACTCGATCCTATCAATAAAATTTACATTATGTTTATTCCCATTGGCATTCCTGCTTATGTTTTTGGTCCTGTTTACCTTTTATATTGTATGTACATGGCAAAACGTAATATCGACCATGTAGCTCACGATGTCCACTTTTGGGGTGCCATTTTTGGTTTTGTGTTTCCTATCGTGTTGAAGTTTGAGATTTTAAAAGTGTTTATTGAAATAATTGTAAGCTCATGAAACGAAAAGTAGTTTTTTTCGACCGCGATGGAGTAATCAACAACAATGGACTTTACTATACCTATAAATGGGAAGATTTCTCATTTAATACAGGAGTGATAGAAACATTAACTTTGCTCCAACAAAAAGGTTTTGAATTTATTGTTGTAAGCAATCAAAGCGGTATTGCCAAAGGTTTATATACCATACTCGATGTAGAGCAACTACATAAACAACTAAGCCAATACTTACAAAAGAATAATATTCATATATTAGAATATTATTATTGCACTCATCATCCCGATTTTGGAAATTGTCTCTGTCGAAAACCATCGTCATTGTTGTTTGAGAAGGCAATTGCTCGTTTTAATATTGACACAACCCAATCGTGGATGATTGGCGACCAAGCACGCGATATAGAAGCATCTGAAAAAGTTGGCATTAAAGGCATTTTGATTGAACCCAATAGTGACTTAAGACAGATTTTAAATGTAATTCTAAAATAATGAATACACTCGGCACGTTTGTAATTGTTAATGATAAATTGACTCGCCGAAATGAGGTTGTATTTGGTCTTGAATCGAGAGCTGTACGCTTTAGCGATGGTTTTTTCGAAAGCATGCGTGCATTTGGATTAGATGTCCCTCTTTTGGCTTTCCATTACGAACGAATTAAAAAAGCATGGTGTATATATCGCTTCGATTCCGAAATACCCTCCATAAAAACCTTATCCGATGCTATTGAACGGCTACTAAAGTCGAACAAACATTTTGGCAGTGCACGTATTCGGTTAACCTTCTACAGGTCAGGAGAAGGGCTTTACTTACCCACAAAAAATCAAGCCGATTGGTATTTAGAAACCTTTGCATCGGACGACAAAGAATTTACACTCAACACCAAGGGTAAGCAAATAGGTATTTATAGCGATTTTTATAAACCATCGCATCCTTTTTTTAACATAAAAACCAATCAAGCGTTGATTTATACACAAGCCGCTTGGTGGGCTCAGATAAACAACCTCGACGATGCCATTTTACTAAATAAACAACAATGCCTTATAGAAGCCACTTCGTCTAATATTTTTGTCTGTATAGGAAACATTGTTTATACTCCTCCTTTAACCGATGGTTGCGTTAATGGAGTCATGCGACGTTTTTTAATACAAGAATTATTTCCAAGTTTGGATATCGAATATAAAGAAGTATCGCTAACAAAACAATTTTTATTAGATGCCGATGAAGTTTTTCTTTCCAACGCAGTACAAGGAATCCAATGGGTAGTGGGTTTTCAAAACAGAAGGTACTTTAACAGCCTCGCTAAAAAAATAACACAAAAACTGAACGACTTTCGTTTACAGAGTTGAAAATAGGGAATAAAATTACTTCACAATGCCAATCTCATCCATCTCAAGAGGTCTTTGCAATAAATAAAACGACGAATTATCGGGCACCTCTAATTGATTCTTTTCAAAAACTACTGAGTTCTCTTTAGAGCTAATCGTATAATGTTGTTTTGCCTTTGGAAGCACAAGGGTATATTTTCCTGTTGTTTTATTTGGTTTAAAATCGCCTATTAAGTTATTACTTGCATCATACACCGAAAGTATAATGTCTTTCATAACTTCGCCATGGGTATTTTTGATAAAACCCGTAACAACAACAACAGAACGTTCGGGCACTGAAAGTAAATCAACTAAGTAAATATCTCTTCCTCCACAAGCTCCTTCTTGAACAGTTGAATAATATCCGCGTTTTCCATCGGCCGATATAACATAAAAAGCATCGTTATCGATAGAATTTATAGGATATCCCATATTATCGGGTTTTGTAAATGTACCATCTTCTTTCAATACACTGTAAAAAAGATCATAGCCTCCCATTGAGTTGTGTCCTTTGCTCGAAAAATAGAGGGTTGTTCCATCGGGATGTATAAATGGTCCATTTTCATCTTTATCGGTATTAATAGTAGCACCTGCATTGGTAGCTAAACTCCATTCGCCATTGGGCAGTTTGTGGCTAATATAAATATCATAACCGCCAAAACCACCTGGACGATTACTACTAAAATAAAGTGTATTCCCATCTGCAGAAATTGACGCATGGCTTTCGTCATAAGTTGAATTTATATTCGATGATAATAAAACAGGCTTGGTCCATTCGGTGCCATTAAAAGTACTAATGTATAAATTACCATCGCCTACATCGTCTTTATATATAATAAGTTCATTACCATCGGCACTTAAAGCAACCGAAGCTTCGTGCTCCATAGTATTTATATGTTCGCTGATTTTTAATGGCGTTTGCCATTGGTCGTCAATTTTGTGGCTAATATAAATATCTTCAAAATATTGGCCGTCGGTAGTTTTGAAGTTGCCCGTACTCCCTTTACGCTTAGATGTAAAAATCATTGTTTTTTCGTCGATACTAAAAACTGGGCTATGATCATCGTAATTGGAGTTAACATTACAGCCCAAATTAATAATATTTATTTTAACCGGATGATTAACCAATTCTATCGAATTTTGAATGTATTTTTTTAAATCAATGGCCTCGTCTTTATTTGTTGGATTCGATTGTATATATTCTTCTATAATAGATAAAGCTTGATTAAATTTATAATTTTTATAATAGGCTTTTGCTAACATAAAAAGGGCTTCGGTGGGAGCATTACGTTCTTTGGGGTCTGCATCTTGATATGTTTTGCTAATAGGTTTGGCTTTCTCTAAATATGGTATGGCTTTTTTTAAGCTTACATCACTTAAAAAGTAAGCTTTACCTAATAAATAATTGATATTTCCATTGGTGCTATCTTTTGAAAAACACCATGTTAATTTATCAATAGCTTGCTGATATTCTTTAAGTTGAATATGCTTTGAAGCATCGATAATATATTGTTTTAACGATGGTTTTTGACCCCATACTATATTAAAACAAAAAAGAAGCGATATAAATAAAATGATTTGTGTTTTCATATAGAGTATGTTTATATTTATTTTCATTGTTATTACATAATTTTATTTAGGCGATGAAAATATTTCAGGTTTGTTTAAAAATTCGATATCTGCATTTTTTATATTCGATATTTTAAACTCTACTCGTCGGTTAAGTTGGCGTCCTTCGGCAGTTTCATTCGATGCAACAGGATTTTTCTTACCCATAGGAATGGTAGTAAGTCGTTTAGCTTCTATTCCAAGCTCAATAAGTTGTTTTTTAACAAATTCGGCACGACGTTTACTAAGTTTCATGTTATAATCGTCGCTTCCCATATTGTCAGTATGCCCTATTATTTGAAGCTTTGCTTTTTTATTATTTTTTAACCAAATGGCTAGCTTATGAAGATTTTCTTCGTTGGCTTGGCATATAAATTTGTCGAAAGTAAAATAAATAGGGAAAATAACAAGTTTTGTCGATTTATCTTTTATTTCCGGTTCTTTAATAGGCTCATTCTTCATTTGAATATTGGTCTGGGCGGTTAATTTATTTAAAGAGGGGGCGCTATCGTTAGCAAATATAAATAAATTTATAACATTAGGGTTCGACGATGGAGTATTTTCGACATGAATTCGTGTTAGCGGAATGCCTTTATCTGTTAAATTTTCGGTGAGAATATCGGCTCGAATTTCGTTTAATTCGGGTTGTTGGTTTTCTTTAGGTAATACAATTCGAGCACTAAATTCGGGCAAATAATTTAGTATTTTAGCTATTTTTATAAACGACATCCCTTCTTCGGATGATAGTTCGGTTTGATTCGATTTGAAATGATATTCAAATTTTCGCTGTACATTGTTAATGTTAATGGGTTCAAGCATTATAGGACGTTCAATTTTTTGATAAGAAGTACTATCACTAACGTCTATTACTTCTGTATAAGGCAAAAACACATCACTTTCGACCGATATTAAATAACGTCTTCCCGATTTTAATATAAATAAATATTTTCCCGTTTTTGAATTAGGTGTATAAGTGCCAATCAATTTTTTGGTTTGCTCGTCGGTAACGGTTATACTAACATTTTCTGGTAATTTGCCATTACCCATAGTAATATAACCACTCATAACAGTTAAGAGCTTTTCTTCGCTTTGTGGCAAAGTAATTAAATAAATATCGTTACGCCCTATTCCTCCTGTTTGTTGCGAAGCATAATAAGCTCTGGCACCATCGGGGGTTGGTACATAAAAAGCATCGTCGTTAGGGGTATTAATGGGATAACCCAAATTGGTAGGCGTATTCCATTCTAAACTATCGTCGCGAATAGCAAAAAAGATATCGAAGCCACCCATCGAATTATGTCCTTTGCTACTAAAGAATAATGTAACTCCATCAGGATGGATATAAGGACTTATTTCGTCTTTTGCTGTATTAACTTTTGGACCAGCATTTTGGGGTATCGACCACTCACCATTGGGCAATCGTTTGGCTATATAAATATCCAATCCACCATAACCACCCGGTCTGTCGCTGGTAAAAAATAATTCTTGACCATCGGCAGATATACTTGCATGATTTTCGTTGTATTTGGTATTCACATTTAATTTTAATGGAGTTGTCCACACATCGCCGACTAAATTACTTACATAAATGTTTCCATCGCGAGGATTGAGCATGGTTGACTCATCTTTGTATATATATAATTCTTGTCCATCGGGCGAAAGACCAATAGAAGCCTCGTGTGTAGCACTATTTATATTGGAGCTAATTGGAACAGGAATTTCCCATTGACCATCAGATAACTTTTTGCTGATGTATATATCTTCGTAGTATTGCCCATCTTCGGTTAAAGCTGGGTGTATTTCCGATTTGCGTTTGGAAGTAAAAATAAGCACTTGTTCGTCGGCGGTAAAAACTGGACTATGTTCATCGAATTCCGTGTTTATGACACCTCCTAAATTTGTAATTTGCATTTTAATGGGGTATTTCATTAAAACTTGTCCATTTTTACAATATTGTTCAAGTTCATCAACATTTTCGGTAAAGTCTTTTTTATAATTTGGCAAAATTATTTTTAACGAATCTATTATCTTCAAGGCTCTATTAAACTGATAATCATGATGATATGCTTTTGCAAGAAAAAATAATGCTTCGGGAGGAGCTGCCAATTCGTCGGGATCGTCAATATCGGCATTGGGATTTATATCTTGAACTGCTTTTTCGAGGTATTCTATTGCTTTTGACTTCTCGAGCACAGTACTTAAATAACAAAAGCCGGTTTTAAAATTTAAGTTAGCGTTATCGGGTTCTTCGGCAAGTAGCTCTTTGTAAACTACTAAAGCCGAAGGAAAATCGCCCTTTTCAATTAATTGCTCACCTCTTAAAAACTTTTGCTCAAATGCTTCGCTATGCCGCTGTGCTGTTAAATTATTTACAAGCACAAAAAAAATGATAAATATTATAAATCTTATCATCATAAAAACAATGTTAGTCTATAAAAAATATATATTGATAAATAACCAACACAAAATAAATAACTTATTTGTATAAATGCAAATTTATTTTGAAAAACAGGCATTTTTTGTTTATTCTTTAATAATTCGCACTTCAGTACGACGGTTTTTAGCCCTCCCCTCTTCGGTATTATTCGAAGCAATAGGTTGAGTATCGGCATAACCCTTAGCTACTATACGTACATCGCTAATGCCTTTGCTTACTAAGTATTTTTTTACGCTATTAGCCCGTTCTTGCGAAAGTTTTAAATTATGTTCGAATGTTCCTATATTATCGGTATGACCAGCTATTTCAATAACTAAATTGGGCTTAGCCTTGAGGGCTTCGTACAAATTATTCAAAGCGGCATACGAGTCGTTGGTTAAAGTAGCACTCCCTGTTTCGAAATGAACATTTTTTAATGTGTAAGTTTTTGCCGGCTCAAATTTTATTGCTAAATCGTAAGTATATGCACCGGGCTGATTGGGAATTTCTATCGAAGAATATTCTTGTTGCTCCATAAAATCGCGATATTGAATATCGTAGGTATGCCCTTCGGGTAATAAAATCCTTGCCGTTCCATCTTTGGCTGTTTGTGTTTGATATTGTTTTTTATCTTTCTTACTTATAAAAATAACCATTTCTCCGGCTAATGGCTTTTGACTAAAATTGGTAACTTTTAAATTTAATAAAGCTTTATCTTCGGTTGGACTTAAATTTTGAGGGCGAACATGTATAAATGAAAGTATAAATAATGCAAAAAAAATGGTTTTCATATCATTAAAAAGTTGTTTCTTATACGTATTTTTGTCAAAAAATGTTCCTTTATGAGATGGCTCTTGTTTTTTATCATGATTCTTTTTACTTTATTAATGGTAAAATGTCAACCCAACATTTCTGATATTTTTATCAAAAACATAAAAATTGGTTATAATTTACCGGCTAAAAATAGAGTTTTTACAATAAACACCGAAGACGTAATTACTCAAGGCATAGTATTCCCTTATAATTTAAAAAACAATGAAACTAAAACAATCGAAAACACTATTAAATTTAGTTTCACTGTAAATAATAGAAAAAAATATTATTACAAAATTTATTATCAAAACGAGTCGTATAAATGGGACGAAACACACGAATGGAGTAGCGAAAATTTCTATGGTTCATGGAACGATACTACTATTGGTTTCAAAGAAATAAAAGAGACAACGGTTATTGATTCGTTTAAAATAGTTGGAAATCCTCGTTTTGAAAAGAAATACTTCGGTGCTCCATTCGACGATTTTTTTATTGATGAAAACAAAATTCAATCGGTAATACAAGCCATCCAAAACTCGCCCGATTGGAAAGCCGATGTATTAAAAAAGGCAAAGCAAAATCATTATACATTCGAAGAACAAGCTACCATGGACGCACTTTGGGTTTTAAAAGATAATAGAAACAAAGGAAATGTAAATCACCCATGGAAACGAAACCCACGTATGGGGAAATACAGTGACAGTGCATTAATAGTTGTTTGTACTGAGGAAGCTTTAAAAAACATTCCCGAATATATTCAATTTATTCATAAAAAAAACGAAAAAGGCGAATATGTCAATCCTTATCGCTATTTTTTACACGACAATACAAATAGAAATGATATTTCGGTTTACTTAGATTCTTGCATTTTTAGTCTTTCTGCATGCATTAAACCTGGCAATGGTATATTTGTCGATAAAACCAAACTTCCATACAAAAACTTAAATTTTAAAGACGACACCCTTTGTGGATCATCGATTGAATTTTTTAATAAAGCTTTATTTGAACAGTTTTTTAGCCATGAAAACAAAAATTTTAAAATTAATACCATTCCTGTTTTAGCCGATTGGGAAAAAGATGAATATACTCCCGAAACTTATATCACCAATAAAAACAAATATCTCCACGACACCCTTCATCGCGTGCACTCATGGATTCGAAATGTTGAATGCCCATGCAAAGAAGTATATGACCGTAAAGAATATATCGAAATCTTCAACCCCGAAAACAAAAATCTCGAGAATGCCGCCAAATTAAATGTTGGAGTTATGACTAGGGTTGGTTTTACCTATGGAAAAATTACTGCAAAAGTTAAATTACCTCATTTGCTCAACAAACATCATGTTTGGAATGGGGTTACCAATGCTATTTGGCTTATTACACAAGACTTAAGCGAATGGAACAACCGAAGATACAGCCATACGGGTTATACACCTAAAGGGAACCCCGATGGCGAAAGAATCCATACCACAGCTTATTCTGAAATTGATTTTGAAATTATTAAGGCTAGCCCATATTGGCCTTATCAATACTATAAAAACAGCACTTTAAAAGAAAAATCGAAACTTTACAATGGCAAATACAACGATACCATTATTGTAGCAGCTACTAACTGGGATTTAGCCAGCCAAGACCCGCCCAAGTTCGATTATCCTATTCAATACCTAAACCATGGCGATAAAGAATATGAAGCCATGCGTTGGAACGAAAAATACCAAGCACTAACCATTAGAACTCCTGCCTTAGATAATGAATTGTTTGGGAAAGAATTCTATTATTTTCAGATTGAATGGCGACCCGACGAAATCATTTGGCGGATAGGTCCGTCAAAAGATAAAATGTACGAAGTGGCTTATATGAGCGAAAAACAAACAAGCATACCCAACAACCAAATGGTCATGATTATCAATCAGGAATTTCATTTAGCCGAATGGTGGCCTGTTCCGGTTTACGAACAAGATTATATCCCTTTCCTAAAAAACAGGAATATTGGGAAAATATACGAAATAACCATAGAATAAATGAAAGTTAATAACAAACACTATCGTTCCGTTTGGGCCGAAAAAAATGCGGTAATTATTATCAATCAACAAAAATTACCGTTTGAGTTTGAATTGCTACGGCTAACAACTTTAGACGAAGTTATCGAAGCCATTAAAACACTCAAAGTACGAGGTGCACCAGCTATTGGTATAACAGCTGCATGGGCTATGTGGCTCGAGTTTATTAATAATGGCACCATCGACAAAACAGCCTATCAGAAATTAATTCAATGCCGACCAACCGCAGTAAATATAAAACGAGGGGCCGACGCCGTATATCATACATTTTTAAACCAAACACAACAAGCAAAACAATTGTGGCAAGCCGCTCAACAATTTGCCGATAGCGAAATAGAAGCTTGTAAACTTATTGGACAGCATGGATATAAGCTACTTCAACAATTATATAAAGAAAAACAAAAAACCTTAAATATACTCACCCACTGCAATGCTGGCTGGTTAGCATGTGGCGATTATGGTACCGCCCTCGCTCCAATATTTGAAGCACATAGCAATGGCTTGCCCGTACACGTATGGGTTGACGAAACTCGCCCGCTTAACCAAGGAGCACGACTCACAGCTTGGGAACTCGCCAACGAACAAATTCCATTCGATATTATCAGCGATAACTCCGGAGCACTCCTTATGATGCTTAATAAAGTAGATGCCGTAATGGTGGGAGCCGACAGAATTGTAAAAAATGGCGATTTTGCCAATAAAATTGGTACCTACCAAAAAGCTCTGGCAGCTCGCGAACACCATGTGCCATTTTGGGTTGCTGCACCCCATACCACATTCGATTTATCAATCGACAATGGATTGCAAATTCCCATTGAACAACGACACGGTAACGAACTACAATTTATTAGCGGTATGTATCAACAGCAACGTATTGAAATTGCTTTATTCCCCAATTCGTTCTCTTCGGTCAACCATGCTTTCGATATCACACCCGCATCGTTGGTCAATGCCTATATAACCGAAAAAGGCATATTTGAAAACATAAAATCATGGTTATGAATCATCAAGCTTATTGCAGCGAAGTTGCTTATTTTATGCAACGATTATACCGGCAAAAGCTTACCACAAGCTTAGGAGGTAATATAAGTTTACGCGTAGAAAATTTTGTTTATATCACACCCTCGCAAGTTGATAAAGATAGACTCAGTGCCAATGATATCATCATAATGGATTTACACCGTCATGTACTTAAAGCCATTCATAAATCGAGTATGGAAACTAGTATGCATTTATCGGTTTACCATACACGACCAGATATTAAAGCCATTGTGCATGCACATTCATTTTGGGCCTCGCTGCTTGCCCTATCCAACTTGCAATTAGTGAATGATATAAGCGACGAAGCATATTATGCCATTAAGCGATTGGCTTTTTGCAATTACCAGACTATGGGAACAAGCGAGTTGGCAAACGAAGTCGCCTGTAAAGTTAAAAATGCCGATACGCTTATACTTAAAAATCATGGTATATTAACCACGGGCAAAACATTGGTCGAAGCTCTTGAACGTCTCGAAGTACTCGAAAACATAGCACACTATAGTTACTTAGCCAATAAAAATATTGGTTTACAATCGATATCAGCAGAAGCTAAAAAAAGAATTGACGAATTGTATTTATAAATGCACGTTTATATTTTAAATTTTACGTACTAATAAAGCTATTTAAATTCAAGTACAACCCATGGTTATGGTGATTTGCTTTACTCACTCCGCTCGTGCGATTGCTTCGCTAAGATCATTTTTGTATCTTTGATCGGTTCTTTTCAGCACGGTCATTTGTGCACGTACGTCTCCCATAGTTGTGATTTGCTTACATTTTTGTATCTTTGATAGGTTCTTTTCAGCTAGAAGGAGAAGCAATAGATATAGATAGCTGTTGTGATTTGCTTACATTTTTGTATCTTTGATAGGTTCTTTTCAGCAATTGACTACGTTGAAAGCATAAGAAATTCGTTGTGATTTGCTTACATTTTTGTATCTTTGATAGGTTCTTTTCAGCGTTTTGTTTGCGTGGAAATGTTTGAAGATAGTTGTGATTTGCTTACATTTTTGTATCTTTGATAGGTTCTTTTCAGCGACAAGAACCCTTTCGATACCTATAAGATGGTTGTGATTTGCTTACATTTTTGTATCTTTGATAGGTTCTTTTCAGCCTGCGTTGCGGTTGGCATCTGCTGCTGTATGTTGTGATTTGCTTACATTTTTGTATCTTTGATAGGTTCTTTTCAGCTTAAACGTGTTGTGTTGCCTAACGAACAAATGTTGTGATTTGCTTACATTTTTGTATCTTTGATAGGTTCTTTTCAGCTTTGGTGCGTGAACATAACTACTTAACCATGTTGTGATTTGCTTACATTTTTGTATCTTTGATAGGTTCTTTTCAGCTAACATACTGGAAGATCCCCCAAGTGATGAGTTGTGATTTGCTTACATTTTTGTATCTTTGATAGGTTCTTTTCAGCTAACATACTGGAAGATCCCCCAAGTGATGAGTTGTGATTTGCTTACATTTTTGTATCTTTGATAGGTTCTTTTCAGCTGAGATTGGCACAAGTTCGATTTCGGTATCGTTGTGATTTGCTTACATTTTTGTATCTTTGATAGGTTCTTTTCAGCTGAAAATAATGATTTAATAAAACTTATTATGTTGTGATTTGCTTACATTTTTGTATCTTTGATAGGTTCTTTTCAGCATTACGTCGCCCTTTTCATCGATTGCAATGGTTGTGATTTGCTTACATTTTTGTATCTTTGATAGGTTCTTTTCAGCACATTAACATTAACAAAAGCAAGAACGATAGTTGTGATTTGCTTACATTTTTGTATCTTTGATAGGTTCTTTTCAGCTATTTATATTTTTATTTTAAAAATTTATTAGTTGTGATTTGCTTACATTTTTGTATCTTTGATAGGTTCTTTTCAGCTTTGTATCCTGAACACAGACATAATCCAATGTTGTGATTTGCTTACATTTTTGTATCTTTGATAGGTTCTTTTCAGCTTTATTTATCATTCAATTAACTTCATACCTGTTGTGATTTGCTTACATTTTTGTATCTTTGATAGGTTCTTTTCAGCTAAATTATTTAAAAATGTTTCTGCTTCAAAGTTGTGATTTGCTTACATTTTTGTATCTTTGATAGGTTCTTTTCAGCTTTCAAACCGCTGCAAATAATACCGTCTAAGTTGTGATTTGCTTACATTTTTGTATCTTTGATAGGTTCTTTTCAGCATACACCACTTTCTGCTGTACTGCCTTTTGGTTGTGATTTGCTTACATTTTTGTATCTTTGATAGGTTCTTTTCAGCAAATACAGCTAAAATTAGCACCAGTGGCTGAAAATATGTAAAAAACAGAAAGAAAAAAAACTGAAAAAGAACCAAAAAATCCCGCGATTGCGGGATTTTTTTATTTCTGTTTTTAACCCAGATTACACATTAGAAATGCGTAAACGATAAAGTTCTTGTAATCAATTCCATAAATTGGAATTGAAACAATCACTAAATCGAGATTTCGCAAACTAAATCAGGTAGTTCGTCTTGTCTCGTTATTTAATAACGAGACGAAACTCCTATTGATTAATTTGGATTTAAACTATTTGTTTTATATAACTGGTTAGTGTTCTAAAATATAATCTTCTGTATGGTAAAGGCTATCTAAATGAGCTATTTTCAATGTTTCGATAGTATCGAAGTAGTTAAATATGAGTTTTTTGGATATAAAGCTTTCTTCTTCAAGAACATAAGCGTTATATGACGAAAAATTCCATTCATCGGGCTTTTTTACAAATCCATGCTTTACAGGATTGTTTTGGATATAAATACCTGATTAAGATATTCTTCCGAAGTAATTTCTTTACGTTTATAATTAGAAACAAATAAATTTCCACGACGGTTATAGACTTTATTGAATGATTTTGTATAAGAGTTAAAAAGGTTGCTAAATCATTGCGAAATATAACTATCGAAAATTACCCTATCCCTCTCTCCTGATAAACTCTCAAGGTTTTGCCAGGCTTTGTACCAGTTAAACCTTGAGAATTTTCAATCACCTTCCTCAACTCTTCTTAATCTTTAATTTTTATTAAAAAATGAAAATGATTGGGCATTAAACAATGTGCAAACGTTTTGGCAATAGGCAAAATATAAAATTGATATTTTTCTAAAAAGAAGCGAAAATTTCGTTCTTCTATAAAGATGTTTTCAAACCCATTGGCATGGTTGTATATGTGGTAATATTTTAAAGGACGCATTACATTTGAAAATAAATATTCAATTTATTTTTTATAATATGCCACTATTTCATCGCTTTACATTACTTATATTGTTATATTTAAACATGTTAGATTAATTATTGGTTTATGCTTTAAATATTGTCTAAAAAATAAATTTGACCTAATAAATCAATTTTAACTTTAATCGGGTTTAAATCATATAATGCGTTAATACTTTGTATTAAATAAAAACGTTTGCTAAGTTTAGCTTCGGCACTGTCGTTTATTTGTGTCTCTAGATGATGTCGAAACATATAATTTTTTTGAGCTATTTTTTGCACTCTATATAAATGTTCGCTAAGCTTAGAGTAGTTCTGTGTGTCGATGCATTGTTTAATATCTTCGTTTTTTAAACCCAATAAAAACATTTCGTTTAGCTGCATACTAAACAATAGTGTCCATTGGTCGTTGGGTAGTTTTTCAATAAAACTTTGTGGAAAAGAATGGTTTTGATTTAATATTTTATTCCACACCTCTTGTGTATCATAAATAATAATAGGTATTCCGTATTTTTTTCGTTCAACTGCATGCCAAAAAGTGCAAACGTGTTCGTATTTATTACCATTTTGATCGGTGTAAATTGCAATGTGATGGTTATTGCCGGGTTTTACAAAGCCAATGTCGTTACCATTTTCGTCTTTTTTAATAGGCTCAACTTTTGTAAGCCCAGTAAAACATCGAACGGTTTTTATGGGGATTGTTTTTTTATCATCTAAATATAAAGGATCTTTAAATGCTTCTTTTTCTTTATCTTTATATTGTTCTAATCGTTGTGTAACAAGCTCTCTAATTTTTTTATCAACAATAGAATTGGCATCTTTGGGTTTAATTGTTTGTAGAGGATATTTAATAACGTATTCTTCTTTGTAGCAATGAGCTTTCTCGAGTTTAACTTTTTTATCGGGATCGAGGTATATGGGTGCATTTTTAAGCGATGCTAAGGCTTTTTTAGAATTGAATTGATAAAATTGTAAACGTTCCAAAACAAGTTGTTTTACATGCTGATTTATAATAAGTTCGTAATTTTCGAATAAATATTTTACATCTTTATCTTTTTCAATAATTTTAATTTTTCCGTAAATGCTTTCTTCGCTTAAAGGTCCGCGTGGTGTAATAATTTTTTGTTGAACTATAACTTTTTTTCCATTCTGGTTTATTTTGCGTACACTATAAGTAGCAACTTTTTTACCTGCTTTATAAGAAACAAGAATATTAGCTACCTTTTCTTTAACCTGTTGTGTAGTAAATGGTCTTTTTGAAATAAGATATTTATCGAGTAAACTTAATTTCTTTTTATATGTTTCGGTTTGGTTTTCAAGTTCTGCTAACATTTCGGTTTTGGTCGTTTGCGATGCTAAAGTGTTTATACGTTGAACAAATCCTTGCTGTGTACAAGCAATAACCAGAGCATCGATGGCATGGTGTCGCTGATCGTCGCGTTTTGTCCAACCTTTAATAACTTCTTTTTGGTGAATTTGTCCATCTATTTCTATTTCTATAATTTCAGTAAGACCCACTGCTCTATATTTAGGCAGTTGCAATTCCATTAAAACATCGTCCCATCCCCAAATTCTCCGCAAATGTTCTGTAATACTCCCGCTTGTACTACAAACATTGTAACAAATAGCACCAAGTATTTGTTTAGCTTTACGAGCAATATATTGCGATTCTCTTAGCTGACGACTGATAAAATCTTTGGGTATTTTACTAGCAGGCATTAAAAGCTTATCGCGTTTAGATTTGGTAATGAGTTTATCTTTAAAAAGTTTATCAACTCGTTCGATGTATTCGTTAAATTTATCATCGCCTAAGCTTTTCATATAATCATAGGCTGTATTTTGCCCTTTTGCTGCATTGCAATGCCGATGCGACAATGTTTTATTGTTTTGTGAATCGTCGAATAATAGCGATTTAGGAATAATATGTTCTATATCAATGTTATTTCCAGTTAATGCATCGCTAAATCCAAATGGTTGTCCGCAATAAATACAAATAGCATTAATACGCGCCTCCTGTTCATTTGTTATTTCATGAAATAAACGCCATTTAATAATATTGTTACGTGTAGGTTTTAATCCGTATTCTTTTTCGAGTCGTTCTGCAATTATTTTATTTTGTTTTTCACGTTCGCGTTGCAACTTAAATGCTTCGTTACGTTCTTCTTTGCTCGATGTGAGTTCTCGAGCAAGTTCAACTCGTATCTCAAAATTGTTGCTAATACGGTCTTGTCGTGTAACCCAACCCCTATTTTCGTCGATAATTTCGTTTACCAAATTGATAAGTTGATTTAATATTTTTTCAACAATAGGTTGCCTCAAACTGTTTTTGGGCAAAAGTTCGAGTTTGTCTTTTAATTGATTTTGTAACAATTCTTCTTTCGTCAGACTAAATGAATGATTATATCCAGCCAAAGAACAAGCATTGCTGTAATTGTAGCCATCCATAAGATATGGCAATATTTTACGCATCGCTTTTACCGATTTGTTGCCATAACCCGAAGTTTTAAAATCGATATTGGCTAATTTTTCGGCTAGCTGTTCAGAAAGATTAAATTTTTTAATAAGTGCCTGTTTACATTCTTGTGTGCCATCAATAGAATAAATGGTGTGCCAAAGTTGGTAAAATGGCTCTTGTTCAATATTATGTAAAACTACTTTTTTGTTAGTAGTAATATATTCGCCTGTTTTAGTGTCAACTAAACTAACTTCCTCATGGAACTCATTTATTTCAATATTAAATTGTAAAATATGGGCATCAAATTCTTGCCCTTCCAGAGCTTTAAGTATTTTTACTTTTGTAATATTGCCTTGAATACCGTTATTGATTTGTTTATTGCCATACCATCCATCTTCTTTTTTTATTTCAAGAATCTTAAATAGTTCGTTAGTTGTTAATTTTTCGTTTTTATCTAAATATTCAAAAATAGCTCTTTTTTTATCAATAGGGATATTAATTTGTTCTCCATTTTTATTTTTAAGTTTAAGGTTATTGATAGTTTCCCAAATTTTGGTAATTTGAAAAATGGGCGAACTTTTGGGTGCCACTTTTGGACCCACAAAAATTTCTTTACCGTTGATAATAATCCTTCTTCCTTCGAATTCGCATACACAAACTAAACCTTTTTGCGATTTTAACGGTCGTTGATAATAAATAATTTCGTTTTTAATTTTATTGACAAGCTCTTCGGTTAAAACATGTGGATAATATTTTTTTTGACATTCAATAATCTTATCGAATTCTTCGATATATGCCTCCCTAGGAAAAACTTGTTCTTTAGTTCTATAATATGGATTTTGTTTTAACTCTTCGTAAAATTTTTGCCCAATGGTTAGGTTTTGCTCTTTAATGAGTTGATATCTATTTTTTACTTCTTGAACATATTCGGTTTCTTTTTTTTCGAGCGAACTAGCTTTTGTAGGACTTTTATAGCCTCTTTTTTGATTCAAATGATACAATATGCGACCTAATTCGGTAAGACTTATTTTTTCATTAACCGCTTTTGCCCTAAGCCCCCACAATTCAAGTTGTTTTAAATTGAAAAGATTCGGATCGAACATATTATTCTTAAGAAGCACTTCCGTTAATGCTTTTCTTCTTAGTTGGTATCGATCGTAACCTTTACGCTGTGTACGTTTTTCAGTTCTTTTTTGATTTTTTGATATAGCATTTCCTTGCATAAACTCATCTTTATCATCTGGGTTCAAGGGTATAATTCGCGACCCCATAGCAATGATTTTACTGTTATTTTCAGTTTCTTCTATTAATGCCCATCCAATAGAATTTGCACCTAAATCGAGTCCTAAAATTTTTTTTGCCATATTTTTTGTATTTTAATATTTTTCTTTATATCTTTGCATTAAATGTAAGCAAATCACAATAAGGATTATTCCGTTGTGAAAACATTTAAGGTGGTTCTTAGAAAAAAGAATCGCCTTTTTTGTTTTACTTATCATTATATGCCTTATTTTTTTGCTAAGTTATGAAAAAAAACAACAACTTTTAACTAATTTTTTATTTTTTATTATTAAAATAGTTCGAGTTGTAAAGGTGTTTCAGGAGGTCGTTTGGCTTTTTTCCCGTAATAAATTTCCATTTTTTCAAATTGTTTGTCTGTAATTTCTAAAACACCCACCACACCTTCATCAGGCACAATACTTCTAAGTCTTCGTTTTTGTACATCGGCTGTTTCACTACTAGGACAATGTCTTAAATAAACAGAAAACTGAAACATATTAAAGCCAAAACTCATAATGGTTTTACGAAATTGAGCATACCGCTTTCGTTGCTGTTGGGTTTCAGTAGGTAAATCAAACATTACCATAAGCCACATAATTCTATAAGCATTTAAACGGTTTAACATATAAATTAATTTTTATAATATTATGTAAATTCAGGTAAAGATAATTTTCGTTGCTTACCTTCAAAGCATTTTTGAAGCGATCGAGCTGTTTTAAGAGCTGCAATATGCAATGGACTAATTTCACCATTCATTTTACAATCGACATAATTAATTGACATGAGCTCTTTTTTAACATCTTTATGGAGTTCATTAACTACACCAAATTTAACAATTGTTTTATAAACTAAATAATCTACCCATGGTCGATAAGGCTCCATAAGATCGTCGGCTAAACAATAAGCATTATAACGATTATGATGATGAATACCTAATGTGGGCAAAAGTCCAGCCTCAACTATACATCGTGCTAAGGTTGCTCTTAAAATAGCATAACCATAATTTAGCATATTATTAGGCGGAAGACCGTCTCTATTTCTAGTAAAATTATCGATAAAAGAAAATATTTTCGACCAATAAACCGAAGCTGCAACTGCCTCGCGATTGTCACTATCTCCACTTTTTACACTTTTACTTAACTTTAATAAATAATCTATATCATTTTTTTCGTTTATTTTTTTGAGTACTTGCGATTGATTCCAAATTTTTTGCTGAATAATTTGTGCCCATAGTTGCTTTTTTAATGGTTCTGATGCTTCCAATTGTTCTTTATAACGCTCACTTTGTAACGTATTTGAATGTAAGGCTAATAACAAACCATGAGGATGATGAGTTTCATTGCAACTAACAATAGCAACATTACAACTTATAAGTTTTGAAATAAGAGCATGTGAAATTGTAATTTGTGGATGATCTAAAATAATCATGCCTAGATCTTCTATCGGAAAAGTAATTTCGCCTTTATTTTCGACTATTTTCTTAATCTCACTATTTTTCTCAATTTCAGGAAATCTTAATAAAAGCTGTTCATTTTTAAGACTAAGAATGCTTGGATTACCAAAATATAAAGTTCTTTTTATCATAATTTATTTTTTATAACTTAATTAAGCTCATATAACTAACTCATTTTATTAAACCTGAGTTTTTTTACATCTCAATCTAGCTATATTCCGTAATCAAAATTATAAAAATTTTGAAAAAAAGCAAATACTTCAGCCATTTTTGTTTTTATTTTTTAATTTTTTACATCGTATTACCAGCTTTTTTCGTCATCTTTGCAAAAAAAACTGCTCATGAATGCTTGGGAGTTATTTATCATTTTCTTATTGTATTTTTCTGTAATAATGCTCATAGCGTGGTTAACTTCGCGTGGGGCAACTTCGCATACTTTTTTTAATGCCAATCGACGCAGTCAATGGTATTGGGTTGCTTTTGGAATGGTGGGCACTTCGTTGTCGGGAATTACCTTTATGTCGGTACCAGGATGGGTTGGCACTACTCAATTTTCGTATATGGCTATGGTTATGGGTTATATTGCAGGATATTTTCTTATTGCTTTTATATTATTGCCCTTATACTATAAACTCAACTTACCTTCTATATATTCTTACCTAAATCAGCGTTTTGGCGTTGCTTCGTACAAAACAGGAGCAGCTTTTTTTATTTTATCGCGAAGCCTTGGGGCTGCATTTAGAATGTATATCGTTATAAACGTATTACAAATTTTTGTATTCGATGCATGGAACATCCCTTTTAGTATAACAGCCCTTATGTTTTTATTTTTGATGCTACTCTACACTTATAAAGGTGGAGTAAAAACCTTGGTTTATACCGATACGTTACAAACATTAGGCATGTTAATAGCTGTTAGTTTTACCATATATTACATTGCACAAGCATTAAACAGCCCTATTGCGGATTTAATTTCTCAGGTTAAACAATCGCACATGTCTGATTGGTTTTTCTGGGGCGACTGGTCTGATAAGCGTCATTTTCTGAAACAATTTCTAGCAGGTATGTTTATAACGTTGACCATGACCGGTTTAGACCAAGAAATGATGCAAAAAAACCTGAGTTGCAAATCGGTTGGCGATGCTCAAAAAAACATGATCAGTTATAGTTTAGTTATAGCCATTGTAAATTTAATGTTTCTCTTTTTAGGTGCTTTGCTATATATCTATGCCGAAAACCAAGGTATTGCAATTCCAAATAAAACCGACGATTTATTTCCTATCATAGCCCTACAACATATAGGTGGTATAACAGCTATCATCTTTTTAATTGGTGTTGTGTCGGCAGCCTTTCCGAGTGCCGATGGAGCACTCACTTCGCTAACCACTATTTTTAGCATCGATATACTCGGTTTAACCCGAAAAAATCTTCCCGAAGCAAACATAAAAAAAACAAGAATAAAAGTTCATATTGCTTTTGCAGCCTTGTTATACATTATAGTAGTAGTTTTTAGCTTTATCAACAACGAAGCTGTAATTAGCGAATTGTTCACGGTTGCAGGTTATACGTATGGTCCTTTATTAGGATTATATGCATTTGGCTTGCTTACACGTCGTATCGTAATCGATCGTCTAGTGCCTTATATTGCTATTTTATCGCCGATTATATGTTATTTATTAAATCGTTATTCAACCTCGCTTTTTGGAAATTATAAATTTGGTTTTGAGCTTATATTGGTAAATGGTTGTATCACTTTTTTATTGCTATTGATTTTTTCTAAAAAGAAATAAAAAAGAGGCACCTTGACTAGTGCCTCCATAAAATAATGGTTGAGCTTGTTTTATTAAAATAGTTTTGCAAGCGAAGCTTTAATACGTTTTACAGCTTCAATAATTTTTTCGTCAGAAGTAGCATACGAAAATCGGATATATCCGGGTGTTCCAAATGCCGATCCTCCAACCAATGCGACATTCGCATCGTTGAGAAGATACATACATAAATCGTTATCGTCATTGATTGTAACTTCGCCATTCGTACGTCCCATATAATTATTAACATCGGCAAAAACATAAAATGCACCTTCGGGCACATTGGTTTTCATATCGGGAACCTCTTTCAATAAAGACAATATTAAATCGCGACGGTGTTTAAAAACATCACGCATAGCATAAATAGTACTATTATCGTGCGTCAAAGCTCCTAGTGCAGCCATCTGAGCAATTGATGATGGCGAAGACGTCATTTGTCCCTGAATTTTGATAACAGCTTTGGCCAACCAAGTGGGAGCTACCATATAACCAATACGATATCCGGGCATAGCATAGCCCTTCGACACACCATTAATAACCACAACCTGATCGCGTACTTCTTCGAATTGAGCAATACTTTCGTGTTTACCAACAAAATTGATATGTTCGTAAATCTCATCCGAAACAATCATCACATGTTTATGACGTGCAAATACTTGTGCAAATGCCTTAAGTTCATCTTTGGTATATAACGAACCTGTTGGATTCGATGGCGAACTATATAAAAATATTTTTGTTTTATCGGTAATAGCATTTTCGATTTGCTCCGGTGTAACTTTAAAATCATTTTCGATAAACGACTCAATAACGACTGCCTTACCTCTTGCCAAACGAACCATTTCGATATAGCTCACCCAATAAGGAGCAGGAATAATAACCTCATCGCCAGCATTTACCAAGCTAAGTATAACATTCATAATAGAATGCTTAGCACCATTCGAAACAACAATCTGTTCAGGCTTAAACTCAAGATTATTATCGCGTTTAAATTTATCGACAATTGCTTTTCGTAAATCGTCGTACCCAGCAACAGGTGGATAATACGAATAATTATCATCAATAGCTTTTTTAGCAGCTTCTTTTATGTGCTGTGGAACTGTAAAATCAGGTTCACCAATACTAAGATTGATAACATCTACTCCCTTTGCTTTTAACTCACGACTTTTTTGAGTCATGGCTAAAGTTTGCGATTCAGAAAGGGCTTTTACACGGTCGGCTATTAAATCCATTGGATTGATTTTAAAACTTATTTCTGTATCCATTAAATAAATATACTAAAATGATTTAGATACGGCAAAGGTATGAAATTATTTGCGAAATTTTGTGTAAACTTGCGAAATTTTTTAACAACTTATCAACTATGAATGAATGGGCTACGGTAATTTTAATGGTAATGGTTGGAGCAATACTGTTTGCTACTGCTTACTATTTATTAAAACTATTTTTTGACAACGAACGCAATAAACGCACATGGGAATTTAAAGCCGAACACATGAAAGTTACCATACCCCTTCGCCTTCAAGCATACGAGCGTATGATTTTATTTCTAGAACGCATGTCGCCCAATTCGTTAATAGTTCGCCTACAAACACCCCAAATGAACGCTCGTCAACTGCAAATGGATATGCTAAGTCTTATTAGAGCAGAATTTGAACATAATTTAGCTCAACAATTATACATGTCAAAACCAGCATGGGATGTAATTGTGAATGCAAAAGAAAATGTTATTAAAATTATTAATCTTGCTGCCGAAGAAGTAGATGCTAATGCTCCTCACATGGAATTAAGCCAAAAAATTATGGCTCATTGGCTATTATTAAACCCTACACCCATTAGAACTGCTATTGATTTTTTAAAAGACGAAGCAAATCAACTCTTTTAATTTTTTGAAATTCGATAAATTATATTACCTTTGTCAAAATTCTTATTTTCATGGCATAAATTTTGAAAAAGCACCGTTTGTTAAACTAAAAATAATTTTTATGAAAACTTTTATTTTGTTACTAGTTAGCTTATTGCTTGTTTTACCAGAAATTTCTGAAGCTCAAAACAAAAAAAACAAGAAAAAAAATAAGAAAGAAAAAACCGAACAAGTAAACTCGCAAACTCAAAAAGAAGCAAGTCCATCGCTGCAAACTCAACCCATAAATACCCAACCAACCGAAGCCAAACCCGTTGAATCGAAACCAGCAGAAGCCCAACCCGAAAGTGCCGTTTCAAAACCGATAGAACCAGAAAAACCTCAAACAGCCGCTCCCATTGATGCCAAACCTATAAATATAGAACAATTAATTGCACAATCGAAACCCATTATCCAAGAAAAACCCAATGGTTCAATTAACTGGACAGAACAATACATTGAAGCCAAAGGTGCCTCCGTTATCGATAATGAACGTTTTAAAAATGCTGCGCAAGCCAAGCTTATGGCAAAAAGAGGCGCTATAGTTGATGCTCAACGCAATTTGCTTGAAATTATTAAAGGCGTTAATGTTACAAGCGAAACTACTGTAAACGATATGATAACCACCCGCGACTACATTTACACCCGTATCGACGGTGTTATCAAAGGTGCTCAACTCGTAGGCGAACCCATTGAAAAAGATGGCACGATTGAAGTAAGAATGCGTGTAAAACTATACGAACAAAACGGAATTGCTCCAGCTATCTATAGCGATATTCCAACTCTAAAAAAGACCGCTAACATCAGCGACGTTGTTAATCAAGTACCACCCGAAATAAAAGATCAAGTATTGCAAGGCTTAGCTTTCAATATGAATGGTAAAAAATTCGACCCCAGTATGTTCCCCGTTATAGTTGACGAAAACAATAACCTTGTGTTAGATATGACTAAACTTTACGACCCAAAAACAGGCAAGTTTCCTCAATTACTCAATACTACCGAACAACTTATGAAAGAAATCGGATTCAAAAAAGGAGTAGAAGTGTTAAACGTCATCAAAGCCGAATCGGGCAAATTGGTTATCGATAACAAAAGCTTGAAAAAAGTAAACTGGCAAAAAATTGGTCAAGTCGCCGGTAAAATTGGTAAGTTCTTAATGATGTTAATCTAAAAATATTTTGCTATTATGAAACGTTTAATATTTCTGACATTTATTGTGTCAATCATAGCTTTTAACCCTGTAGAAGCTCAAAAAAAGAAATCCAAAAAATCAAAATCAACCAGTACCGAAACAACTCAACCTAACGCTACTCAACCTGTTCAATCAACTCAACCAAGTTCAGTTACCATGAATGCATCGCTAGCAAATGATAACAGCTTAAAAGAAGTTGAAGCCAAAGGCGTAGGTTTAAAACGCGACGATGCATTACAAGATGCTCTCCGAAATGCAGTAAGCCAAGCTGCAGGCGTAGCCATAAGCTCCGAAACAAGCATGGAAAATTTTATGGTTGTTCGCGATGCTGTTTCTGCCAAAACCGAGGGTTACGTAGCTTCATACAACGTTATTAAAGAAACACCCTTCCCCGATCGATATGAAATTATCATTCAAGCAAAAGTAAGCTTAAATCCTTTAAAAGCCGATATGCAACTCTTATCGAAAGCAATTGGCGGAGTTCGCTTTTTGGTTATGTACGATGCCCGCAAAGTAAAACCCGAAGAAAAACCATATTACGACTATGCTGTAGAACGTATCAATGAATTTCTTGCCGAACGCAAATATCGTTATATCGAAAAAGAACGTGCCTCACAATTGTTAAAAGAAGCCGAAGGTATTTATCAAAACAGTGAAACCAATCAGGAATCTTATGTTCAACACATTGGTATGAAAGCCGATGCACAATTTATTATTCTTATCAGCAATATATCTACCTCTTCAAGAAGCGAAGCATTCGATACGCGTACTGCTACTAAAGTTATTATTGAAGCTAAAGCTTATGACAATTGTACTGCCGAGGGCTTAGGAACTATAGCCTTAGAAAGCGACTGGAAAAGCGGAATGGATGCTAAATCGACAATGTACGAAAATATTAAAGAAGGCGTAAATAAAGGCATTACCAAATTATTATATTTGTTTAATTCATATATTGGCGGCTGGGTAAACAACGGCACTCCATTCGAATTGCGTTTTTATTCTATAGGCACTTTCCGCGATTTCAGAGAGCTTAGAAACAAAATGCTCTCCGATTCGCGTTTCGGAGGACAAATAGAAATCGTAAGCTTTGATAATTATACCAAACTTAATCTAACTTATAAAGACCGCCCTGATGAATTGGCATATAAAATCCTCGATTTTGCCGATGCTATTCCAGAATTTAAACAAAAAGTTTTAGATGTAAAATTAATATACGGGCGTCAAATAAATTTTGCTCCACAAAAAGTTAAAGTTCAAGAATTAGAAATAAAAAAATAATTGAATATGAGAACCATTGTATTATTTGCTTTAGTAGTATTATATAGCTTTGCTAACGCTCAAAGCGGTTATTTATCGTTTTACAGCCAAGATGGCGATAAATTTTGGGTTGTAATTGACGGTAAAAAAATAAATAAAGAACCTCAATATAATGTCGAAAAATTCCCCGTTGAAATGAAATGGGGTAAAGCCAAAATTATTTTCGAAGACCCAAAACTAGGTACTATTGACCATAAATTTCAAGTTGTAGATGTCAATGGCAATAGTTGTTACGTTAAGTATATGATACGCAAAAATAATAAAGGTAAATACGAAATTCGCAACAGAGATGCTACTTGGGAAGTTCTTTCTTCGTCTAATATTGCAAATTCGCCTACCCAACCCGCCACTCAGCCAACTGAAACCACCGTACAAACACAACCTACCAACACGCAAACAGTCCAACAAACCACCACCATTACCAACCCTACCACTAATACCAACGTTAATATGGGTGTGGGTGTAAATGTTACCGAAACTCAAGATGGCGTTAACATGAATATACATATGCCAGGCATTCAAACGAATACCCAAACTTCGGCTGTAACTACAACTACCACAACAACCACTACTGTAAGTCAACCAGTTCAACAAGAACAAACAACCATTAAACCCAAACCACAAGTTCAAGCTCAACCAATCGGTGGTTGTGCTAATCCTATGAGCGATGTCGATTTTCAATCAGCGAAAAAATCAATAGCTTCTAAATCGTTCGAAGACTCAAAACTTACTACAGCCAAACAAATAGTAAGCTCCAACTGCATGTTAAGCTCACAGGTAAAAGAAATCATGGATGTTTTTGGGTTTGAAAGCTCTCGCCTCGAGTTTGCTAAATATGCATATAAATATACCTACGATAAAAACAATTATTTTAAAGTTAACGAAGGATTTAAGTTTGAATCGTCAATCGACGAATTAAACGAATTTCTTCAAGGAGTAAATTAAATTGTCTGCAAAAGATAAAAGTAATAAAAGAGGCTGCATTAAAAGGACAGCCTTTTTTTGTATTTGAAAATTTCATATCTTCACACAAAAAATAAATATGACCTCAGAAGTTCAATACATCATTGTACTGGTAGTTTATTTTGTTGCTATTTTATTGTTTGGTTTATATCAAGGTCGAAAAGTCAAAAACCAGAGCGATTTTTCTATTGCTGGTCGTTCTTTGCCGGGTTGGGTTGCTGCTCTATCGGAGCGCTCGGCAGGTGAATCCTCGTGGGCATTACTGGGATTACCTGGTTATGCTTATGCGGTAGGACTTTCGAGCATATGGACAGCCGTTGGCTGTGTTTTAGGTATCGTAACCTCATGGTGGTTACTTGCATGGCGTTTACGCAACGAAGCCGAAAAATATCAGGCCGAAACCTACACCGATTATCTTGCCAAACGCTTTGGACACCATGCAAAATTACTACGCTTAGTTGCCAGTATGGTCATTGTATTTTTCTTCTTTTTTTATGTAGGAGCTCAATTTTTAGGCGGAGGCAAAACATTCAACACCTTATTTAGCATTGATGCTTCACTGGGAATGGTATTAATAGCCCTAATAATTGTTCCTTACGCTGTTTACGGTGGATTTAAAAGTGTAGTTTATGCCGATGTCGTTCAGTCGCTCATTATGATTTCAATTTTAATTTTTGCACCTATAGCAGGATTGATTCAATTGACCCACAATCCGAATTCTTATGCTGTTTCAATTACCGAAGCACTTCAAAAGGCGGGTCCTTCTTATTTATCATGGTTTGGCGACACCGGCAATGGCATGGCTTTGGGAACATTTTTGGGTGGCATTTCGTGGTTCTTTGGATATTTAGGAGGACAACCTCAACTTAGCATGCGTTTTATGGCTATTAAAGATCATAAAAATGCAAAAATTGCTCGAAATGTAGGCATTTTTTGGACGATTATTGCATATATGGGCGCATTAACCATTGGTTGGCTTGGCATAGCCTTTTTTGGTCCTGTAGGCAGTGGCTTGGCCGATGCCGAAAAAGTAATGCCACAATTATTACTTTATTTGTTTCCACCCACTGTTGCAGCTATTTTAATTACAGGTGTTATTGCAGCAATTATGAGCACAGCCGATTCATTATTGATATTATCAGCTACAGAACTTTCAGAATCGCTTATAAAGCCATACTTTCTAAAAAAACATTCTTACTCAATGTTTATCTCTAGGTTGGTTCTCGTAATTATTGCAGCATTAGCTTTACTAGCAGCTTTTTTGGCACCTACGAATTTAATTTACACTTTAGTTGGCTATGTTTGGGCTGGCATTGGAGGAACCTTTTCAGTAATTATTTTACTAGCACTTTTCTGGAAACGCTTTCATGCATTAGCAGCTGTAATAACCATTATTATAGGAATCAGCTTTACCATTATTTGGATATCTACAGGAATGGAAGAAGCGATTACATCACGAATTTTAACTTTCTTTGTAGCTGCTTTTACAGCCGTTTTATCGACTTATATCGTTAAAGTAAAACCATCAATATGAAACCTACATCATCTAAAACAAAAATCGTAGCCACCATAGGTCCGGCCACTTCATCGAAAGATAAATTAAAAGAACTTATTTTAGCCGGTGTAGATGTATGTCGGTTAAATTTTTCGCATGGTAGTTACAACGATCATGCTAAAGTTATTCAAACAGTTCGAGAATTAAACAAAGAACTTAATACCGAAGTAGCTTTACTTGTAGATTTGCAAGGTCCTAAATTGCGCATTGGCGATATAGAAAACAATCAAATCTTTTTAAAAGATGGAGAAGAGTTTTGCATTGTAACAACTCCCTGTATAGGCAACGAAAAACGAGCCTATTTAACTTATGAGCAGTTTCCTCAAGACGTAAACGAAGGCGAAGAAATATTAATTGACGATGGTAAAATTCGCCTAAGAGTACTTTCAACCAACCGCAAAGATAGTGTTGTAACAAAAATTATAAACGGAGGTATATTATCATCGCATAAAGGCGTAAACCTTCCCGATACTGCCGTTTCACTTCCTTGTTTAACAGAAAAAGACATTGAAGACTTAGAATTTGCTTTATCGCAAAATATTGATTGGATAGGACTATCGTTTGTTCGCCGTGCAACGGATATTATTGAATTAAAAGAACGCATAAAAAAAGCGAAAGCCCATTCGTTTGTTGTTGCAAAAATTGAAAAACCAGAAGCCTTGAAAGAACTCGATAATATTATAGATTTGAGCGATGGAATAATGGTAGCCCGAGGCGATTTAGGGGTCGAAATATCATTCGATAAAGTACCATTGATACAAAAACAAATCGTAAAAAAATGTTTGTTGCAAGCGAAACCGGTAATTATTGCCACTCAGATGTTAGAAAGTATGATTTCTACTTTTCGACCCACGCGAGCCGAAGCAACCGACATTGCCAACGCTGTGCTTGACGGCGCCGATGCACTTATGCTTAGTGGTGAAACATCGGTAGGAAAGTTTCCTATCGAAGCCGTAAGAGCTATGCAAAGTATTATTAATTTTACTGAAGAAACAGCTTATAATTATTACAAATATCATCCTACAAAAGAAAACGACCGTACATTTTTATCGGACAATATCTGTGTTACAGCATGTAAATTAGCACAACAAGCATGTGCTAAAGCTATTGTTGTTTTTAGTCATTCGGGTTATACTGCCTATCAGGTAGCTTCGTATCGCCCTAAAGCTGATATTTATATTTTTACTAACAACGACAAATTATTACCCAAATTGTCGTTACTTTGGGGGGCTAAATTGTACTATGCACCAACTTTTAATTCTATTGACGATGCAGTAGAAGAAGCTACCAAAAAATTAATTGAACAAGGTTTAGTAAAAAACGACGATGTGGTAGTATTTGTTGGTAGCACTCCCATTCAAGCCAAAGGACGTACCAATATGGTAAAACTTACTAAGATCATGATTTAATTGTGAAAACAACCATAAAGTTAAATAAAACTTATCTATTTTTCTATTTTCCAGTTTAACTCTAAATCCCAATTGGCTCTGAGTTGAAAAGTTTGAGGATATATATATACTTTTTCAGGTTGTTTTTTCAAAATGTAGTAACCATTATCCCACTTACCATTTTGGTTCTCATCGATAAAACAACGTAAATTATATTTACCAGGTTCTAAATGTTGAATGTTAATGGTTTGATTTTCGGTTATTGTATATGTTCGTAATCTTTGATTTTTATCGTTTAAAAGCTCTATAACCAAATATTTATTTTTAAAAGGAATAGTCATATTCAGTTTTAAGTTTGCAAAATCTTCGGGTTGCAATGTTTGTATAATTAACGTATCGCTCAATAATTTATGTTGATATGGAGAAGTAATGTTATTGGCATTTAATACAAATCGATACTTTTGACCAGAGAGCAATGATGTTTGAATATTCCATCTGAGGGTATTTTTATTGTCTTTTTGTACTAAAGTTGAAATTTTTTTAAAAGTGGAATCCGCTAACATTTGCTCTATAATAATTGCATTTTCTACATTTAAAACCGGTTCACTAAACTCTATGTGCAGAGGTTCGCTGGCAGGTATCTTAAAGTTTTTTACCGACCACTGAAATGTTAAAGAACCAGAAGATATTTTTTTGTCAGCATTATATGGCAATTCAACATATTCAGTTTTATATACTTTATTTAATAAGCTATCAAAATAAGCATATGTAATATTAAAGCGAATTGTATCGTTTGCATATTGAGACGAATCAGCAAAAAAAATAAAAATAGAGTCGTTATTATGGCTCACGTATGTATCTAACAATTTAGCTGTTGATTGTAATACCTTAGGTGGTTCGGGTGATGGTGCATTAAAATATAATTCTGCTTTAAATCGATACTTTCGATCTTTCTTTTTTATGTATTGCTTTGTACGGTCTTCATCAAAACTATATAGTTTAAGCGTATCTATATATTTATCTAAATTAATTGGCTGGCTAGCGAAGGCAATTTTTTCGCTACCAGCATCAAACAAATAATTGTTATTCTTATCGCTTATAGCAACTAATTTGTAATAACCTTTTTGCAGATGATTAAATTGAAAAATACCATCGGCATTAGTTTTTGTTAGATAATTTGGTTTCTCTTTGAATGGCACGCTATCGGTAGTATCGCTATAGAGTAATACCAAAAAGTTTTTTTCGGGCTTTAATGTTAATGCATCAACAATGCTACCTCCTAATTTAATAGAGTCAATAATTTCTCCTGTTGAAAACACTAAATTAAAATCGTTCAATACATTGTTTTCGTTTAAATCTTGAATGGCATCGGCAAAATAAAAATTATAGGTTGTATTTTTTTTAAGTGTATCTTTTATAATAAGGCTAAATCCTTTTGCACGTAATTTCAACTCAGGTGTATATTTTAACGGAGGTGAAACCAATAGTTTCTGATTTATTGATTTTACTTGGATAAATTCATCAAATTCAAAATCGAGTTGTTGAGATTGTACATTTATTTCAGCATTTTGAGGCACTGATTTAATAAGTTTTGGTGGATTATTATCACGAGGCCCCCCTCCCAATGGCGCTTGGCTTGCACAGCTATATAGAAAAAAGCTGAGAATAGAATAATAAAATATTTTTATCGCCAAATTCATTGCACAAATATAATGAACAAAAATAAAAAAAGGCTATTCCTCAAACGAAGAACAGCCTATTTTTATGTTAAATAGTAGATTTAGAAATGGAACATCATATAGATGCAACCGCCAAAATTATCGGTATCAAATCCCATATAACCGCCACCACCAGTTTTGGTTTCAGTTGTTTTAACCGTACTATTAGCAAAATCCCATGCTTCTGTGGTAAGTTTGCCATCGCCTTGAGTAGCTATAGTTAAGCCCCAACCAAACTCACCGCCAACAGAAAATTTAGGTGCAATAAAATATTCAACGCCAGCAAAAGCACGAACACCTAAACCAATAGTAGAACCACTTTTTGATTTTGTAATTCTGGCACTTGCACCTAATACATTAGGATCAGCAGCATCAAAATTGGTCATGGTTGGAGTAGTATTGCTTGAAGAGAAGGCATTTCCATAAGTATATTTTTTACTACTGCCAGCAAATAAAATTTGAGCTTCAGCACCATAGAAACCTTGTAAACGGCTAACGCCACGACGTTTTTCCATTCCAAGTCCTAAAATAATATTAGTATTTCCTATTTTTGCTTTATCTTCAACAGTAACTAATGGGTCTGATTGACCATCTTGCATCACGTATTCTTTATCAGTAGTTGAAGTTAAACCAATACGAATATTGGCTCGATAAGCAGTTTTAGCATCAACAAAATACTTCGCAAAAATAGCATTATTAGTATTAACAAAATTCCAAGAACTTGGATCGTTAAAAGCTACAGCACTGTTAATTTTCACAAAGTTTCCAAAGAAATTGAAAACAGGAGTTGCATCAATACCTAAAGCATAATCACCCGCAGCTGGTAAAATAGGAACACCTTGTTTGTTTTTTAATTCTTCTTGTGCATTAGTTATAAATGCAACAAAAAGCATTACACTTAATAAAACGGTTACTTTTTTCATAGGCAAAAATTTAATTGGTTAATCAAGACAAAGGTAAATCATTTTTTATTGTAGGGTAATGATATTGCTTCAAACAAAGAAAATGTATGTTAATAACTTTACTTAATACGTTAATTATCAATCTTTTAAAAGCTTGTGCTTAATCCTGTATTGTTGATAAAATTTCTAATAGTACGATATTTTCTACATGGCTAGTATGTGGAAACATATCAACCGGTTGAGAATAAACAATTTTATAATGATTTTTTAGTAAAGCTAAATCGCGGGCTTGAGTTGCAGCATTACAGCTAACGTAAATAATTCGCTTAGAAGCTATTTCGACCAAGCTTTGAATAACATCGGGATGAACTCCCGAACGTGGAGGATCAAGCACTATTAAATCGGGTTTACCATATCTTTTAATATGATCTTTAATTATAATATCTTTTACATCGCCTGCCTCAAAATATATATTATGAATATTATTTTTTTGCGCATTAGAATAAGCATTATCTATTGCCTCTTTAACATATTCGATACCAATTACAAAACGGGCTTGTTGTGCTAATAAAAGCGAAATAGTTCCTGTACCACAGAATAAATCATATACTAATTCATCGCCTTTTAAAGCAGCCCATTCTTTTACTTTAGTATAAAGTTTTTCGGTTTGATATAAATTGGTCTGAAAAAACGATACGGGATGTATATCAAATTCAAGGTTAAGCAACGATTCTTTGATTAGCTCCTGACCATATAAAAGTTTAAGTGGAACATTCTCTAACGAATCATTCAATTTATTGTTTAGAGCTATATAAAACGATTTTACCTCAGGTACATTCTTACGTATAAGCTCTTTTATGCTATCAATCCATTCGTGTTGCTCATATGCAACCGAAAGTATAAGCATAAATTCTCCCTTACGATTATTGCGTATAATTAAATTACGCAAAAAGCCCTCGTGATTTTTTAAATTATAAAAAGGAATATGCGCCTCATATGCAAACTGGCGTATAAGATTTCTTATTTTATTGGATGGTTCGGGTTGAAAAAAACAATGTTCTATATTGAGTACTTTGTCGTAGCGTCCAGGAATATGAAAACCCAATACAGGACGTATAACATCATTCGTATTTATTAACCATGGATTTGTAGAAAAAGTAAAATCGAGTTTATTGCGATAATATTGTATTGGATTACAAGCTAGAATAGGATATTTGGTTTCAATTTGCAATTTGCCAATTCGCTCAAGCTGATCATAAACCTGTTTTTCTTTATACTTTAACTGAGCATTATAGCTCATATGTTGCCATTTACATCCCCCACATAATCCAAAATGTTGACAAAATGGTTTTGTTCTATCGTCTGAAGAACTTAATATTTCGACTGTTTGCGCTTCGTAATAACGTCTTTTTTTGGCGATAACACGAATTAATAATTTATCGCCCGGCACTCCATTATCGACAAAAAATATTTTATCGTCTAATTTAGCCACCCCTTTACCCTCAACAGTGGTATCAATAATTTCTACTTCAAATAGTTGTCCGTGTAATTTGGTTCTGCTCATTAAATATTTGTTTTAATATGCTTAAGCATTCATTCCATATCATGGATGTTGCACCCCATATTATGTTATCGTTTAGCAAAAAGCAAGGCACATGGTATTCTTTTTGGTTATAATAAATGGTAGAAGTAGATAAAACATCTGAATTCAAAAAATCTTTTACTGAAAAAATAAGTATCTTTTCAACTTCAGCTTTATTAATATTTAATACTGGGAGATGTTCGCAAAAAAACACAAATGGGTAAACCAAAAATTTGCTTACTGGTATATAAAGTGAACTTAAAGATGCAATAAAAGTTAAATCTTGTTTTTTTACACCGATTTCTTCTTCTATTTCGCGATAAGCTGCATCTAAATGGGTTTCATTAATTTCTTTAGCACCACCGGGAAACGCAATTTGTCCGCTATGAGGTCCAGGATCGGGTGTGCGTTTTATAAATAAAACTGAAAGTTCATTGTTTTTAATAAATAAAATAATTCCAACAGCTGCTTCATATTGATGTTGAGTATTTTTTTGTAGCTGTTCGTTGCGAAAAGTAGGCGAAAACAAATGTTGGGCATTCCATCCCGGAAGATCAACATTTGTAAATAAAGCCTTAAGTGTTTGTATATTAATTTTAGCTGACATTATTTATGGAATTTCCTTAAAAATTCTTCTACTTCGGGAACTCCTCCTTGATAAACTAAATATCCATTATAGGGCTCACGTTTGGTAATCTCATCATTAATAGGAGTTAGCATTAAACGTTTAACTTCTTCGGGGTCGTTGGTTTGGCCTAATACCCAGCCTAATTTAATATAAGCTGTTTCTGGTAACATATTTTCGGCGGGAATAATTCCTTTTGCCATTAAATCGCGTCCCGTGTCATATACATACATATGACAAAAGCCATAAAGTGTCTGTACGGTCATAAATATATGTACACCTTTTTTAGTAGCTCTTTCAATAGCTGGATATAGTGGTTTATTAATATGTCCTAAACCTGTCCCAGCAATAACAATCCCTTTATATCCATTATCAACTAATGAATCTATAATATCGGGCTGCATATTAGGATAATAATAAACGAGGCTTACTTTCTCTTCGAAATAAGGTTTAATAATAACATTTTTATCCTTTCGGCGATGATTATAAACTTCTTTAATAGGTTTAACTCCATCTTTGCGAGATACGGTAGCTAAAGGTGTATCGCTCAATGTTCTAAAAGTAGAACGATACGATGAATGCATTTTACGTACACGTGTTCCACGATGTAAAAAGCCATATTCATCGCTTGTAGGGCCAAACATACAAACCATAACTTCGGCAATATCGCCATGACCAGCTGTAATAGCTGCATGAATAAGATTAAGGGCAGCATCAGATGATGGTCGGTCGCTTGAGCGTTGTGAACCGACTAATACTATGGGCACGGGTGGATTTTGAACCATAAAAGTTAATGCAGCAGCAGTATGACTCAATGTATCCGTGCCATGTCCGATAATAATACCATCGATGCCTTTTTCTATTTCTTTACCAATAGATATGGCAAGTTTTTTATATTGTTCGGGACCCATATTTTCGCTAAAAACTGCAAATAATTTTTCGGTCGAGATATTGCAAATATCGGCCAACTCGGGCACTGCACCATAAAGCTCACCGGGCGAAAAAGCGGGTATAACAGCACCTGTTCTATAATCGAGACGAGAAGCAATGGTTCCTCCCGTTCCAAACAACTTTACATTGGGATTTTTGGGGTTTACTGGAAATTCTTTTTCTGGAATTTTATAATGTGCTTCTTTATAGCCTAATTCCTGCATACTTTGAATGGTAGTAACATCAATGCCAATGTTGTATCCAGTTGCAACCTTTACAACAATGTGCATATCGTCGTCGTTTTCTGCTCTAGGAAGTACTGTTCCATTAAATTCACCACGCGAAGTAACTATGCGGGCTTGTCCCCATACTCTAACATTAAATTGCTGAAGTAAAGCTAGAGCTCTACCTTTATATCCTTTAAATACATCGTCTGCCATAACGTTATAATTCTATAAGTTTATATACTTCGTTTAATTCTACATTCCCAATTGCTTGTGGTCGAATTACACCCATTATCCAATTGCTCATGAGTGTTTTTTTCTTTTCTTTCTTAGGTGTAAATTTATTTTTTAATAATTGTGCTGCATTCATAATTTCTTCCTTTGTTTTGGGCTGAAATTTTATGCTGTGCAGTATACTTTGAAAGTCCATTTCGGGGTGTAAATAAATTTCTTTTAAAAGTGGGTAAGCTAATTGAGTTGTATATTGGTTCTGTTTTATAAATGCTAATAGGTCGTAAACTTGTTCAAAACGGAATTGAGATTTATTTTTTGCTTTTCCTTGTAAGTGTTTTAGGCGGTGAGCCAATAAGGTAGCAACAAAAATTGGGTTAAATCCCAATTCAATATTTATTTTCTCAATGAGCGGGACAAGATTATTACGTAATAAATAGGTATAAGTATCTTTTGGTACTTTCCATTCAACTAATTGTTGAAAACGCTTGTTAATTGGCACAGGAAGTTTTTCTGCAATTTTTTCAAGATATTCATTGGCTAAGGGTATCGGTGCCGAATCAGTGTCGGGATACATACGATCAGCGCCAGGCAATACGCGTTCAAAAATTGTGATTCCACTGGGCAGCGATTTTCGGGTTTCTTTAGGCACTCCCTTAAAAGCCATTTGACAACGTTCCTGAATGACTTCAAGAGCAGTAGGAATATCATCAACTGGCGACCAGAAAAGTAATACTGCATCGTTTTCGCTTACATTTAAAAGTTTGTATGTTTTTTCAAAAATATCATCACTTACATTTTTTTCCCAATCTTCGTCGTGGGTCATATTGGGCTGTTCGATACAAGCAATAACTTTTAATCTTTCGCTAATTTCGTGAGCAAAACAACGTCCAGGTTGAGTAAAATGCGACATAGCACCTCTAAAATAGGGCAACTTAACGGCTATAAGCTTATGACCTTGTGCTATCGCATTTTTTAAGGGTGTATAATTAAAATCAAAAAATTGTGGATTTATTTCTAACGATTCAATTTTCCAATTGTTAATATCAGGAACTTTTTTTAACAATTCATCACGTAGGTGTAATAAAGCCCATTGACGGAAGGCTTCATTATGAGTAAGTTCAGGTATCCATTTATTATGCGAAACTCCCTTTATTTCGACACGAGTTCCGCCTTTACAACTTACATTTACATCTTGACGCCCAGCCCCAATTCCAATACGAACCTTACCCGTGCTTCTATTTAAAAAACGAATATAATCGGCAACTTCTTTGACTTCATCAGGGTACTGCATATCGGGATAAGTAACCGTTTCAATGAGTGGCATGCCTAAACGGTCGGTCATATATACTCTTCTGTGCCCAACATCACTAACTTCGCGGCAAGAATCTTCTTCGATACTAAGTTGAATAAGTCTTATTTTTTTGTGTGGCATATCCAATTCGCCTTCAACTCCAAGTATGGCTGTACGCTGAAAGCCTGTAGGAATACTACCATCTAAATATTGTTTTCGAGTAATATGTACTTCGCCAACAATATTAAGTTTGCAAAGCATAGCTATTTCAAGAGCTATTTCAAGGGCTTCACGGTCAATTTTAAAGGGGGGAGTGTCGTCTATTTCGTAAGTACATGCAGTTTGATGTTTGATTTGATATACAATTTCTTTTCGTGTTTTAAATTCCATCAAAGCAGTGCCATCGTATTCGCCAAGTTCACTCAGTGTTGGCCTCATATGACGAATAATTTCAGCATCGTAATCATGAGGCTTTTGATAAATCCCTGCAGGACAATGACAAAAAAGTTTTTCTTTCGTTTTTAATTGTTGATGAACTTCTAATCCCGACATGAAACCTATTCGTTTATAATCATCGAGAGTAGCTTTTTTTCTTGGAATATATCCAATGGCTTGTTCTGTTTTTTTGTAATTTTCTAAAGCATCAAATTTTATCATAATTTATGTAAATTTTTAATTTTTCCTCCCTACCTATTAAACGAAGCATATTTTCGTTTTTAACGGGGAGTTTTATCCAGATTTCTTTTGTAATTGATAAACGTTTACTCACACTATTGTAGATGATAATCCTGATTTATGAATGCTACAAACTTACATAAAATTTAATAAAATATAATCAATTGATAATAAATTTTTAAAAGTACTTAAGCGTAAAATATTTGTTGTCTTTAAATAAGTATTGAGACCTTTGCAAAACTTTTTTTTCTTATGTAATTGAAAAAAAATTGAAAATAAAAGACATTTGCAAAACTCCTTTTTCGTCATGGCGATCCCGAAAAATCGGGATCACAACACAATACCAAACCTTCATTTGCAATGACAGGAAGGAATTGTTGAGATAAAAGAGTTTTGCAAAGATCTTGTATCGTATGCGAGTGTTAGGAAAGGATGTCTCACCACAAATTATACGTCAATCGTTGTTAAGTGTACAACTAAGTATTTTACGTGATAAAAAACGAATAAACGCTATGTTATTCCGTCAAATATAACTCAACAAGCAAAAGAAATTTATCAATCCGTAGGATTAAAAATATCAAATATGCCATTTATGATCGTATAATGAATTGACATATAATTACTTAGGTCTAATAAGTGGCGAAGTCGTGGGAAGATCCCGCAACAAGTTCGGGATGACGAATGGTGTGGTGAGTATTGCCTATTTCAAAAGACCATCATACTAGCCTCCAAGCGTCATACTGAATTTGTTTCAGTATCTCCTCAAACTACAACACTACCTCCCGACCGTCATACTGAACTCGTTTCAGTATCCAATCAAACACATCATTTCCTTCATACTATCCCTTATACGTCATGCTGAACTTGTTTCAGTATCTCTACCAAAACCCAACACTCACCCAAAAACCATCATACTGAATTTATTTCAGCATCCAATCAAAAATATTATTCACATCATGAGACATTTGCAAAACTCCTTTTTCGTCATGGCGATCCCGAGAAATCGGGATCACAACACAATACCAACCCTTCATTTGCAATGACAGGAAGGAATTGTTGAGATAAAAGAGTTTTGAAAAGGTCTTGTATTACAAATATCGATTTAGCGAATTGATTATTTTTTGTATTTATTAAAAAACTTTTAGTTTTGTAATTATAGTATAAACTAAATCCAATTGATTGACTAACTAAGAAAACTTATTGACTGGAATTGTATTTATAAATTAGGTAACAATCTTAAATATAATTAAAAGCTAAATGCTTTTAGCTAAAAATCTATAAAAGTAAAACTAAAATTAACGAACACCCGCGTAAAAGATTAAGCTTTATCTACCTGTTGACTTTGACTAACTTCACCGTATGCTGGGCAATGTTCGCTACTTTTGCAGGATTGAAAAAATACTGCTAACGTAAATAGAGCAACTATAATTACAACGACTTTTTTCATTATACAAGCTTTTTAACATTTGCAAATATACAACTTTTTCGAAAAAAGAATAAAGATATTCAAAAAAATTTTTCAACATATATATTTATTTATATACAATAGCTAATAGACCTTAAATTTTTGCTTATTAATAAAGAAACTTGTATGTTTGCATAAAAAAATTAAAATGGAAGCAATATTTAATCATCGTTCAATTCGTAAATATAAAGACACTCCCTTATCAGATGAAACCTTAAATAAAATTCTTTTAGCTGCAAGCAGGGCTTCTACCACAGGAAATATGCAAGTTTACAGCATCGTTGTTACCCGCGATTCTAACCTTAAACAACAACTTTGGGAAGCTCATTTTAAACAAAATATGGTTTTGCAAGCTCCCGTTATTTTAACATTTTGTGCAGATTTTAATCGTTTTAATAAATGGTGCATACAACGAAAAGCCGTTCCTGGTTATGATAATTTTCTTTCATTTTTTACAGCAGCAATCGATGCCTTATTAGCCGCCCAAAATGCAGCACTCGAAGCAGAGCATTTAGGCTTAGGGATTTGTTACTTAGGAACAACTACCTATATGGCTAAACGAATTATCGAAATATTACAATTACCCAAAGGTGTAGTTCCAGTTACCACCCTTGTAGTGGGTTATGCCGACGAAAATCCCCCCCTCACAGACCGTTTACCATTAGATGGAATTGTTCATTACGAAAAATATAACGATTATAACCCTGAAGACATTGATCGTATTTATGCAGAAAAAGAAGCGTTACCGCTAACCAAACAATTACTCGAAATAAACAAAACTGAAACCCTTGCTCAAATATTTACCGAAAAACGATATACCCAAAAAGATAATGTTACCTTTTCAAAAGCTTTATTGCAAGTATTACACGAACAAGGATTTATGAACAACGAATGAAGTTGTTCGTTATCATAGTGCTTCTGTGGTTAATCCATTGTACCCTTCAGGCACAAGATAAAGTATTTATTTCTTATATCAATCGTACCGAATACAAAAAACTTGCTTTTAGACGCGATAGCATCGTTAATGAGGCTAATGAAATAAAACATTACCAAGAGTATGTTATGCAAAAAATACCGTTTTTTTTACAACTCGATTCTATTACTAAAAACAATAATGAAATAGCTTTTTACTGGTCAAAACCTATTGAACAAAAATTATATTTTCAATTATTAGACACACAAAAAAAATTTATCGAAAAAAAAAGTTGGAACAAACATGCAGCAGTATTACTCAAAAAAAGATTAGACAATCATCTTAAAATACTCGAAAATAATGGGTTCCCATTTGCAGAAATAACATTAGACACTTTATATATTCTTGATAAAAATAAATTATTTTTATCATATTGCATTGCTTTTAATCAACGTATCACATTCGATAGTTTGGATGTAATTGGAAAACCTATCTTATCCAAGTCTTTTTTATCTGCCTATACTGGTATTATTCCAAATTCAACTTACCAAGAAAAAAAAATTAAAAATGTTAATCATTTAATAAACGAACTACCATTTGTACAAACAACACATTCGCCCGATTTGTTTTTTATTAACCAAAAAGCAAAACTACGCATATATTTAGCCAAAAAAAATGCCAATAGCTTTAGTGGCTTACTTGGAGTTGGTAATGGAGATAACAATAAAGTAAAAGTAACAGGTAACTTAACAATTGCTTTAAAAAACATTTTTAAACACGCTGACGACTTGAATGTTATGTGGAAGACAATCGGTACAAAATCGCAACAGCTTGATTTTTCGTTTTCGTATCCCTATATACTCCATTTGCCTGTTGGGTTTACAGGTAAACTTCACATTTATAAGCAAGACAGTTCGTATGTTAACACGCAATATAAAATTGGAATTATGTTTTATACTCACGGATTCAATGGTATTTTAGCATATTACGAACAAAAACAAAGTAGCATTTACCAAATACAATCTATCAACAACCCAAATATTACATCATTGAATGGAATTTATGGGGGCGTTAAAGCGGTTTTTTCTCAACAAAATGAACAATTATTACCCACGCAAGGCTATTATTTCACGATTGATGCAGCTTATGGGAATCGAACTATTTTCAAAAGCCCTTCTATGAGTGATTCTGTTTATAATTCAATACATAAAAACGCTGAACAATGGAAAGTGTATTTATACTCAGTCAAAATATTTCCATTATTTAACCCATTCTTTTTAAAAATTAAATTGGATGCCGGATACTTAAGTAAAGCCCAATTCAAAAATGAATTATATAGATTAGGTGGAAGTCAATCTTTACGTGGTTTTGACGAAGAAAGTCTGTTTGCATATTCATATTTTTTACCGTCTGCCGAATGGCGTTGGATACTTGATAAAAATACTCAAATTTTTGCTTTTTATGACCAGTTGTTTTATAAATCGATACAACAACATGATAATCCTTGGGGTTTAGGCGTGGGAACCGAAATAAATACTAGTGCAGGTTTGTTTTTTATATCGTATGCATTAGGCAGTCAAAATAACGAACCGATTATTTTCAGAAATGCAAAAATTCATTTTGGATATAAAAACAAATTTTAGTTTCTTATGAACAAGTTCTACTACAATTTAAAAATATATACCATGCCCCTTTAGTTTATTTTTTGAAAATTCTAAAGCTGGGAGAGGAAATTTAATAATATCAAAAGATTTTAAAATCGTTTTCAACAACTTATTGTTGGTTTTAATACCTCTAGGGTTTATATCGAGAGATAGAAAATATTGACGATAAGCTTTGTCTTCATTTGATAAGGCCTTATTATCAGTACCATTCAACATATTATAACCCGAATAACCGATTGCTATATTCAACCATGATGGCATGGGCTTGATTCCAGCATCATGCATATTTATGCTTAACCAATAGGTTTGCCCATTATAGTCTTTTAAAATTTCTTCGTACCAATATTCACCTAAAGCATCAGGACGCTTATCCGCTAAAGAAGTTGGATGATATGAAAATTTAACAGTAAACATGGGTTCGTCTAAGAAATAATGTTGTCCCAAAAAGATTATTGTCCCAGTGGCATTAGCCAATATATCAGAGTACGATGCTCCCCATTTGATAGAAAAAGCATCAAATGCTTCAATACTTGTTATCGTAGCAAACGAAACAATGCTGCTATACAATACTGCTTGTTTTGGATTGTAACCCGCCCAACAAAAACCTTTATAGCTTGCTTTTGAAAGTTGATAAGAACTAAATAAATGTCCTGCTTTATCCATTTGTAGCCATTCTTTACTATCGTCGAACCAATGAAATGAACTGCGAGGATAATGACTATACCAACTTTGATACAACCAAGTCATTCCAATCGTATAGCCCAAACCATAACCCGACCAAAAAATAATTTTTCGCCTACCAAAAAGGCTATCAACTTTCTGCCCAACAGTTGCCGTAGGATTCGTTATGTATAACCCTACTAAGCTCAAAATAAGTAAATAACGTTTGATATTATTTCTTATCACTATCTTTTATAATCACCGAAAATATAAACAACACAACAACCGAAGCTACAAAAACAATAAAAATTGAAGAAAGTACTTTTCGCATTACTTCCTGTACATCAATTATATCCCAAATTGCTAAAAGACCAATAATCGTCGAAAAAACAATTAAAGATATTAAAACATAAGCTGTAATTTTTTTAATTGCATTCATAATTTTATTTTTTAGTTTGTAAATAAATATTCTATTAACTGATATAAATTGTCAAATTCTTTTAATATCATATTATCTTTTTTTAATAACCAAACGGTTTTCGAAAAAGAATGTTGTTTTATTATAACGGAAAAATGACAATTATGGTTACATTCTGTATTAATTCCATACCGATGAAGAGCATATTGAGTATATTTAAGCGGCAAACCATCGCCTACTAAACGAATATATATTTGACTTCGACTATGATGCCTCTTTAAGGGATGCATTTCAAACAATAGTTCATTTTTTTTCAATTCATCATCAATTATTATTTGTTCAGGTATTTTTTCAATAAAAGAATGATTTCCAAGCAACCATATTTTATGTGCATAATTCATTGCTTCACTTATAGTATGAGTAGAAAAAATTACAGTTTTATTTTTTTGATGGCATAAGCTGTAAAATAATTCTAAAGTTAAATGCTGATGTTTTGGATCGAGGTGCGAAGTTGCTTCATCGAAGAGCATAATAGGCGTATTTTGAACTAAAACACGTGCGATGGCCGCCCTTTGCATTTCGCCATCGCTCAACTGATTTAAAAAATAATTTTTTTTATGATAAATGTCGGCTTGTTGCATTGCATCGTCAATTATTATACTGGCGTTTTGAGGCTTTGAATATGGAAATAAACCCATGGCAACGTAATCTTTTACCTGTATATATTGTATTTTTGAATTAAATGCTGGTAAAAAAGATATATAACATGCACGTTGATTTATTTTAATTTTATTAATAGGTTTTTCATTGATATAAATGCTTCCTTTTAACGGTTTTTGCAATCCTGCTAATGTTTTTAATAATGTTGATTTTCCAACACCATTTCTTCCAATTACTGCAATCAACATTGGTTTGTTAATACTAATATTTAATTCATAAGAAGGAAAAGCTATCTCTTTGGATGTTTCTTTATATCCACAAATTAAGTTATGTGTTGTTAAGGTAGTTACATCCATAATTCTCTCTTTTTAAAGAACAGAAAAAGCAATAATGGCAATGACAATAACGATGTAATGGTATTTAAAGGGACAAAAACACCTTCGAAAAATTGAGCAAAAATTTGTAGAATGATATCAGAAATTAAAACCATTTGTACCCCTATTAATGAAGTAGCAACAAAAATTGTTTTATGTAGGTTTGTAGAAAAAATAATTCGTGCGATATGTGGGCTAATTAACCCAATAAAAGCAATAGGGCCATAAAAGGCTGTTGAAAAACCGATCAATATACTTGTTAATCCAAAAGTTAATAACATAAACGTAGTTTTTCGAACACCTAACGAAGCAGCTTGTTCTTCACCAATCAACCAAATATCGAATTTCGTAGCATTTCCCCATAGTATAATAAGTGAAATAATACCAACAGCTAAAATAATACTCGAAATATAAGATGGTGTGTTATTAATATTCCCCATATTCCATAAGACAAATGATTTTAGCTCTATACTACCTGCACTATATTGTAATAAAGTAGTAATAGCATTAGCAAATGTGCCTAACAACAAGCCTGCTATTAAAACCGTTAATGATTGTTGAATACGTAGAGAAATAAGAAATATTATTAACATAAAACTCAACGAGCTAAGTACAGCAAAGCCGCTTATTCCAATCGATATAAGATTTTCATTTAAAAACATTTGCAATAAAGGATATGCCAATATAAAAAGCGCAACTCCAAGCGTAGCTCCCGAACTAATACCCAATACATAAGGTCCAGCCAAAGGATTTTTAAAAAACGTCTGCATAAGCAAACCACTTAGCGATAAACATATTCCGGCTGCCATTGCCGCTAATACTCTTGGTAAACGCAATAAATCGAGAACTACATATTGTGAATCTACATTTGAAAGCTGAAAGCTTAGATATTGCATGACTTTAGATAACGAAACAGAACTTGTTCCTAATGAAAAATCAATTAAAAATAATAGCACTAGCGTAAGTGAAAGCAACAAAAATTTGATTTTTGAATTCATTATAATACCTTTTGATAATAATGAAATTGAAAATTGCTGTCGTTATTAAAAATATGTATTAAATCCTCTAGAATTAAATGAGGTTTAACAACACCACTTTCCCAAAAATCATTGCCTCCTTGTAATGTTATTCGTTTGGTATGATTATATATAGCATTGGTTTTAAATGCCTTAAAAAGCTCATATCGCTTATCTGCTTTCAATAATTCTTTTTTTGACTGATAAATACCCGGGTTTAACCAAATATCGGCATTTTGAGCATGCAACAAAACTTTTTCAAAATCAAATTTAAGTATAACAGCTTTTTGCTGATTGCAAAAAATATAATTCCCTCCTGCATCTTTTGTCAATTGAGCAAAATACGAATTACCATTGGGCATATACCAAACTTCTTGATACGGAATATTGAAAAATACCGTAGGTCGATGACTTAGATGAATATTATTTTTTATCGTTTTATAACAATTTTCTATTTGCTCAAAAATACTATCAGCAAGCTGCTTTTTTTGAAAGAAAACACTAAAAAACTTAATCCATTCAGCTCTTCCTAAAGGATTTTCTTCCATAAACTCTGCAACATAAACAACAGGTATATGAAGCATCAGAAGTTTGTTTACATAAGGCATATTTTCCTTTCCTACTGAATAAATAAAAACCACATCGGGATGCAATGATAAAATTTGTTCAAAATTGATATTATTTTCGTAACCAACTTCTAAAATATGATTTTGTTCTATTTCATTTCTCAATTTGGAGTTGTAAACCATCGAAGTACCAGATATCGCTTTTATTGCTTTTAATTCGTTTAGAGCTTCAAAATAACCAATGTAAGTAGTACTAAACAAAACGGCTCGTTGAATAGGGATATGAATGCTATTAGGTTTTGAATAAGCAGATAAATAATAAGTAAATGTGTCATTTTCTGAACCTTGATAAGGATTAATAACTTTTAATATGTATGAAGAATCCTGAAGCACTTTTATTAAAAAATGATTGGCATAACGATTCGTAACTATATTGTTTAACTGTTTATTATTCGATTGACAAGCCCATAAAAAGAATAGTATAGACAAAAGAAAAAGAAAACGCATATTATTTTTTTGTTTCAATTAAAAAGAGATTTTTAGAAATGGATTGACCGTTTTTAAAGAAAAATTCCCCTCCCCAACTATGTGTTACTTGTCTGTATTCATTAGCAACGCCTTCTCTGTTTACAATGATGCGTTTAATTTTCTTCGATTTGTCTTCATAATTTTCTTCTGTTACACCTTCGGGATAAGTTTTAGCTAATTCAGATAAGTACTTTTGTACTTCTTCTTTGTCATTGAAATTTATTTCTTCTAATTTTTTTAGTTTTGCTTGTTGCTCATCAATCTGTTTTTGTCTTTCTTCAGCCAAACGACGTTGCTCTTCTTCGTTACGCTTTTTTAGTAAGTCTTGACATTCTGCTATTTTTTGTTTTGGATAAGATTCATTAGGCTTTTGCTTTAGAGCAGTCTGATAATAGGTAATGGCATTCGTATATTCTTTTAGTGCAAATGCTTTATCCGCTTTTGTTATTGCATCGTTATAAGATTGTTCCTTTTGATTTATTTCTTGTTCTTTCTTTTGTTTTTGAGCTAAAATATTTTCTATTTCTGTAATTTTATTTTTTGAATATGAATCATCCGGTTTTATTTTTAAAGCTTCTAAATATGCTTGCTTTGATTCTGTTAATTGCATTTTTTCAAACGCTGCATCGCCTTTCGCAACGGCTGACTTGTATTGCTCTTCTTTGGCTTTGGCTTCAGCTTCCGCTTTTTCTTTAGCGGCTTTGTCGGCTAAGAGTTTGTCGATTTCAGATAGTTTTGTCTTGGGATAAGTTTCATTCGGTTTGATGCTCAAGGCTTGATTGTAAGCTGTTTTGGCTTCGTCGAACAATTGTTTCGATAACGCTGCATCGCCTTTCGCAACCGCTGACTTGTATTGCTCTTCTTTGGCTTTGGCTTCGGCTTCCGCCTTTTCTTTAGCGGCTTTGTCGGCTAAGAGTTTATCGATTTCAGCCAGTTTTGTCTTGGGGTAAGTTTCGTTCGGTTTGATGCTCAAGGCTTGATTGTAAGCTGTTTTGGCTTCGTCGAACAATTGTTTCGATAACGCTGCATCGCCTTTCGCAACCGCTGACTTGTATTGCTCTTCTTTGGCTTTGGCTTCGGCTT
>JABUFC010000022.1 GCA_013314715.1 Bacteroidales bacterium
CCTTGTTGCCTGTCATTCCGATAAACATCCCGATGGTTTGGTTACCAACCGGAAAACCTGTCGTTTGGTTGGTTATATTTAAATAAGTGTTAATAGAATTAAACTCGTGCAGGTGTAATGTTGTTCGAGGTACATAGGCTTCGCTCCAACCAAAGCCTATACCTATTTTATTTTTATGGTACAACCATACATTACACTCCGAATATGAACATAATATTGAATATTGAGAAAACATTTTCAAAGGCGTAAATGCCATATAACTAATTGACAATAAATCTATTGCCCCCCCCCATGTATATTCTGAAGGGCTTTACGAACGTTTGATTGGCTAATAAAACGCATAAGTTGATAAACTAATTTTTTGCAAAGGTAAAGCATATTTTTTTTATTGTCAAGAGGCAAATTTTTAAACTACGTTGTTATTGTATAGATGGTTGGTTTGAATTTACAAATGGTAGTTGTTATTGTATAGTTGGTAAAATTGCAGATTGAAAAAGTTTTTGATTTTTTATAAATCAGAATAATTGCAGACTAAAATCAGTTTACTTCTTATGCGAGAAATAAACAACCTATTAATTCTGGTGTTCTTGATGATTTTTATCGTCAGGGAGTTTACAACATGGAGGTAATTCTTCGTATGCAAATGGGTCGGCTTTTAAATCGTCTGCCTGATAGCCTACTTTTGAGATGGCTAAACGAATTTTATCCGGAGATGTTTTTTGGGGATTGTAAACAACTGTTACTTCTTTTGTTTTAAGATCAAGATTGGATGAATAGATACCTTTTTCGTAAGCTAACGCTTTTTCGATTCGTTCCTTGCACATTCCACATTGAGCCGATGTTTTAATTTTAATTTCGCTTTTGTTTTGGGCATGAACCATAAAAGTTGCGATAAGAAATAAAATAAAGGTTAATAATTTAGATTTCATATACATTAAGATTTAGTTAGTTTATATCGAATACCAATGTAAAATAGACGTCCCATAATAGGTGCATAAACCATTGATGCATCAAAATAGTTTCCAAATGGGTCGTCCGGAGCTATAATAGGGTGATGTTGGGTATAATTAAGCAAATTTTCAACACCTGTATAAGCATCCCACTGTTTAAAACGACGGGTAAGCTGTACAAATATCATTGTATAAGCCGGAGCCGATGAAGGGATTTGATAAGCATTTGGATTTGTAGAATAATCCGGCAATGACGCCGAACTGTTCCATTGTGTAGTAATGTCAATGAGCCATTTTTCGTACCTTGTTGCATACGATACCGTAAAAAGTGCCTTAAACGGAACTACTAATGGCTTTTGAATTAAATGACTGGTATAGCTTTGTTGTACATCGTTATAGCGACCAATCAAAGTTAAATCAAGGTGTTTTATCGGATTAGCGGTTAAGTTAATTTGATAACTATTGCTATAACTTCTACCTGTAAGTTCGTAAATACTAACTTTTTGAGGATGGCTAACATTGTCAACTACAACCTGACTTGTAAATTCGGTTCTAAAAGCATCAACAACAATTTGAATGCTTTTTTCGTCGTTTATTTTTATTTTATGCGAAAAGCTTAAGCCTGCATTCCATGCTTGTTCGGGTTTTATAGGGTTAAGAAAATACCATTTTCGTGCACTTACCATATAACTTAAATTTTCAGCTACGGGATAAGCAAAATGAGTGCCTTTTCCGCCAGAAAGACGCAAGGTTGTATTTTCGTTTATTTCGTATTTAAAATGAAGGCGAGGCGTATAAATCATTCCATACAAAAGGCTGTAATCGGCTCTAAAGCCGAACATTAAAGTAATGATTTTTTGATAATCGTAAGTGTATTGAGCAAATATGCCAACTGTTTGATTGTTCATATTGAAAAGTGTGTCAAGATTGCTTACCTTCATTTTTTCATCAAGTAACGAGGCATTAAAGGAGGAACCAAGGTCAATTTTTTGGTCTTCTTTAAACAGATAACTATGGTAAATTAAGTTTGCATAAAGGCTTTTTTCGTCTGCATTATAATTATTTAAGCCAAAGAAAGCATCCTGAATATGATAAGCACCAGCAATTTGAATTCCTATGCTGGTTTCGTGTCGAGGTAGAATAAAGCCATGCTTAGTGATGAGCTCAAAACGTTGGGTATTTATTCCTATTCCATATTTTTGTTGAGAGTTTTTGTCTGTTTTAGGATTAAATGACGCTAACCCTCCGGTTTTATCGTCTAACAAAATTTTTATTCCATATTGAAAATGTAATTTTCCTTCTTTTTCGTAATTAAATCGCTGAAATACGTTGAGTTGTTTAGATAAGGGAATGTCCAAAAAATGATCGTGGTTGTGGTCTTGTTTAAGCAATTGCGATTCTGTATGAAGCAAAGTCATTATTGAAAAATTTTCGCTGATTTTTTGGGCAATATCTAGATTCATTTCACCTCTTCCTTCGTTATTGGCATAAACATTTAAAAATAAGGGGTCAGATAAATGAGGTTTCTTAAATTCTGCATTTATTTGACCTGTAATAGATTCAAAGCCATTTATTACAGATGAAGTCCCTTTAGAAACCTGAATAGATTGCATCCATGTTCCGGGTACGTAAGTTAAACCGTATGAATAGGCTAATCCTTGCAATAAGGGCATATTTTCACCCAACAACTGCGTATAACTTCCTGCTAATCCAAGCATTTGAATGTGTTTTGCACCGGTAACAGCATCGCTGTAATTTACATCAACTGTTCCACTATTTTCGAAACTTTCGGATAAATTGCAACAAGCCAATCGTTGTAATCCAGTATTAGTAATAATTTCAGTTTTAATGGGGTTAAGTTTATCAATGTGTTCTGCCTTTTGACGAGCAGTAACTTCTACCTCATTAAGTACTTGAATGGACTCGAGTACTATTTTTATGTTATTTTGTCCATCGACAATACGGAGCGTATCGGATTTATAACCCACAAAACTAACAATTAAATAGTTGGTTTCGGGAATGGTCGTTAGTTTAAATTTTCCGTTAGCGTCTGTAGTTGTACCTTTCTGAGAATCTTTCCAATAAACACTAGCTCCAACAAGTGGTTCAAAATGTACACGCCCTGCTTCTTTATGCTTTTCGTAAACATAGCCTGTTAATATATTTTGTGTAAAAGTAGCATTACTTATTAGTAATACTGAAAATAAAATAATAGAATTATAGCGGTTATTCATAGACCGCAAAGATAAGTAATTTATTAATCTATTAAAATGATAGAGTTTTTTTTTGTTTATTTAACAACTAATCGTGCAGTTTTGCGGCTTATTTCTTTAATAATGATTTTGTTATTACCAATAACTTTTTTTATAGCTTCATCAGTATAATGTCGTATAGTTATTAAAGTTAAATCTGTATTATACAATACATCGAATTGATTTTTCATAGCTTGTAAAAAAGCATTTAGTTTTCGCTCATCATAATCAACGCAAATACTAAAGCTTACTGCCGATTGCTGCATTAGGTTAACTTTAATTTTATGTTTTGCCAAATAGCTAAATATAAGACTAATATTATTTTCGGCAATGAACGAAAAATCTTTAGGCATGATAGAAATCAATACCTGATGATATTTATAAATAAAGATAGGAGGTAATGCGATTTTCTCGTTTAAATTCTGAACTACGGTCCCTGCTTCTTGAGGAGCAAGAAAAGGCTTTACCCACAAAGGAATATTCTTGTTTTGAAGAGGTTTGATAGTTTTGGGATGAATGACTTGTGCTCCATAATAGGCTAACTCAATGGCTTCTTTGTAAGTAATTTTGTCTAATTTAACAGCCTCAGGAATAATGCGAGGGTCGGCGTTTAAAACACCCGGTACATCTTTCCAAATGGTTACTGCATTGGCATTGAGCATATAAGCCAAAGCTGCAGCAGTGTAATCGGAGCCTTCTCTGCCCAATGTAGTTGAATCGCCCATTTCGGTACCTCCTATAAATCCTTGGCAAAGATGTATGCCTTTTGTTTGAAAACATTGATTGATTTTAGGTGTAGATTTATCAAATAAAACACTGGCTTCTTTGTAATTCGCATCTGTGATTAATAACCTGCGAATGTCCCACCATGTTAAGACGATGCCTGCACTTCGCAAATAATGTTCTACAATTTTAGATGAAATAAGTTCACCGTATGAAACAATTTGGTCGTATTCAAAATCGATATTGGATGAGGGTGTTGTATTTATTTTTTGTTCAAGTTTATTAAACCAAGTTTGGACTTCTTGAAAAACATTATCTGTTTGTTTAAATAACGAATTTAATATGTTAAAGTGAAATGTTTTTATTTCTTGTAAGGCCTCATATTTTTGAATGCTATTTTCTATGTAATAACGGTAAACCCATTCCAAGGCATTGGTTGTTTTACCCATTGCCGAAACAACAATTACCAAATGTTCGTTCTGATATTGTTTAATGATGGTTCCAACTCGTTCAATGCCTTGTGCGTCTTTTAACGAGGCACCGCCAAACTTAAATATTTGCATACAGTAAATTTTGTGCTAAGGTATGAAATACCTATGCAAAATTCAAAAATAGAGTGTCCCAAAAATTTAAAAAATGACAGAAATATAATTTTATTTCAAGTTTTACAAATTAAATAAATAAAAAATTTTTATGTAAAAAAATATTAAACTTTATAAATCCTGAAATACTCTTGCTAATGAAAACCCCGGTGCTTTAATGGTTAAATCGAGAAAGTATCCAAAAGGCGTTTGATAAACTTCAAAGCCAACATTTTTAAGTCGCTCTTCAATTCGGTTAAAAAGCTCAAGTGTAAATTCTGGCGTAGCTTTACTCTCTGATAGGTGTGCAAAAGAATGTAACACTATTTTGTTTGTATTATTCTTGCGACATATCCATTTAATATTATTCAAAAGTTTTTTAGTAACGTCGTGTTCGGGTAGCATATCTTTTTCTTCGGCTTGAATAAAAGCCACTTGCACTTCATTAAAATTTTTCGATTCGTTTACGTCAGGAAATTTTTCTAATGCTTTTACCGTAGGAGTATAGCCAAATTCTGTACAATAAATAAACAATACTTTCATAATGAACATTTTTGCAAAAATAGGGATACTGTTTAAATATGCCAAGTAAATTATTCTGATTAACTTTGCATGAAATTCATTTAAAGATGGTAAAACTATTAAACATTGTAGGCGCACGTCCACAAATTATTAAGGCGGCTGCTTTGAGTCGTGCAGTAAAAAAATACTATGCTCATCAAATTGAAGATATCATTGTACATACCGGGCAGCATTACGATTATAATATGTCTCAAGTGTTTTTTGAAGAGTTAGAAATACCCAAGCCACATATAAACATGGGAGTAGGGAGTGGCAGCCATGCAACTCAAACAGCCCAAATAATGTTAAAAACTGAAGAGATTATTCAATCTGAAAAGCCCGATATTGTTGTGGTTTATGGAGATACTAACAGCACTTTAGCAGTAGCAATAACAGCTGCCAAAATGCACTATCCGGTTGCCCATATTGAAGCTGGTTTACGTTCGTTTAACAAAACAATGCCCGAAGAAATTAATCGTATTACATGCGACCATGTCTCCACTTTGCTTTTTGCACCTACTCAAACTGCTATAAACAATTTGAAAAACGAAGGTTTTAAATTAACCCAAACGACCTTTGATATTGACCATCCTGCCATTTTAAAGAGTGGCGATATTATGTATGACAATGCTCTTTATTTCAGCAATAAAGCCACTAAACTTGCTTTTTTAGATAAAATAAAAGGTGAATTTGCATTGGTAACTATTCATCGCGAACAGAATACCGATAATATAGATAATCTGAAGCAAATAGCAAGCCTGCTAGTCCAAATTGCCGATGAGCAACAAATCAATATTGTTTTTCCTATTCATCCACGAACAGTGAAAGCCTTATTGCAACATTTGCCCGAAATGAAAGCTCGATTAGATACACATCCGCTCATTCATTTAATAGAGCCGGTTTCGTATTTAGAAATTCTTGCTCTTTTAAAGTCTTGTAAAATCGTAATGACCGATTCAGGCGGTTTACAAAAAGAAGCATATTTTATGCAAAAGCCATGTATTATTTTACGAACCGAAACCGAATGGGTCGAAATTGTTGAGCAAGGAGCGGGGAGAGTTACTGATATAAACCCGATAAAAGTAAAAGAAGCGGTGCAGTATTTTATACAGCATGCAGATGATTTAAAATATGCACCTGTATTTGGCGATGGTCATGCAGCTGAATTTATTTGCAAAAACATATTGAATTATTTGAATGAATAACATTTGCGAGACTTTTGCATCTAATTCGTGCTATATACTAAAAAACAACAGGCTGCCCTTTTGAGACAGCCTGTTGCTATTTTTTGTTTTATTTTACCATATTTTTAGGCGGTTTTCGGGTTTTACATAACGTTTGTCAGTAGGTTTAATGTTAAATGCCGTGTTAAATTCTTCGAAATGATAAATTGGAACATTTACGCGAACTTCGGCCGGTGAGTGAACGTCTTCTTTCAGACGGCGTTGCAATTCCTGTAAGCGGATATTTTGCCTCCATACATTGGCAAACGACAAATAAAAACGTTGAATGGGTGTAAAACCATCAATAGGCTGTTCATTGCCTTTAAAAGTTTTCTTTAATGCATCAATGGCCAAACTTAAACCACCCATATCGGCAATGTTTTCGCCTAAAGTTAGCTTACCATTAACATTTAAAGAGTCGTTAATTTTATAGGCTTCGTAAACAGGAATAAGTTTATCGGCTTTAGCTTTAAAATTAGCGGCATCTTTTTCGTTCCACCAATCATTGAGATTACCGTTTTTATCGTACTGACGTCCTTGATCATCAAAACCATGAGTCATTTCGTGACCAATAACTACACCTATCGCTCCATAGTTTACAGCATCATCGGCTTTGGCATTAAAGAAAGGCGGTTGCAAAATAGCAGCCGGGAATACAATTTCGTTCATATTAGGGCTATAATATGCATTTACAGTTTGTGGATACATATCCCATTTCTGGCGATCGACGGGTTTGTCAATTTGCGAAAGCATATAATCCACATCAAAACGTTCTGCTGCTAATACATTTAATACAAAAGGTTGTTCTTTTATTTCAACCTGAGAATAATCTCTCCATTTATCGGGATAACCAATTTTTAAGTTCATAGCATCAAGTTTCTCAACAGCTTTTTGTTTGGTTTCGTCGGTCATCCAATCGAGTTTTTGAATATGTTCACGGAACGTAGCTTTTAAGTTTTTAACCAATTCGAGCATTCTGGTTTTTGATTCTTCGGGAAAATATTTTTGTACATATAATTTGCCGACTGCTTCTCCTAGCATGTTGCTTGTTAGTTCAACTACTTTTTTCCAACGGTCTTTCATTTTAGTTTTACCAGATAATACGGTACCATAGAAATCAAAACTTGTTTTTTCAATATCTTTATTCAAATAAGATGCACAATCGTTAATCAAATGGAAAGTATAATATTGTTTCCATTGTTCTATTGGGATAGATTTGTACATTTTATTCAATTCAGTAAAAAAGTTGGGTTGACCAATATTGAGTGACTTAATATCGCTTTTGCCCAATGCAGTAAAATATTCGTTCCAATTAAAATTGGGAGTGAGTTTTTGCAATTCTTCTACGGTCATTTTGTTGTAAAGTTTTTTGGGGTCACGCATTTCAACACGTGTCATAGATGCTTTAGCCATTTGAGTTTCGATATCGAAAATGTTTTTGGCTATTTTTTCAATTTGATCTTCTGGATAAAGTTTGGCCACTTTTAACAAATTAACAATATATTTCTGATATTCATCGCGTAACATTTTCGAAACATCGTCTTGGCTAGTGTAATAGTCGCGGTCGGGTAAGCCTAGCCCACCTTGAAAGATTTGAGCAATAACCATTTCGCTGTTTTTCTCATCTTGTCCAGCATATAAATAAAATGGAGCAAATATGCTATTATGATGCATTTTGCCAAGAAAAGCAGCAAAATCCTTATAATCTTTTAGTTGGTTAATTTCATCAAAATAAGGTTTTAAAGGTTCGATACCACTTTTTTCAATGGCATTGGTATCCATTCCAGAACTATAAAAGTTCAAGATTTTCTTTTGTTCGTCGTTTAAATCTTTTTTCTTTGTAAGCTCATCGAATAAATCTTTAAGCATTTGGGTATTCTGCTGATCTAACTGATTAAAAGCTCCATAAACAGAATACTCGTCTGGAATCGGATTGTTTTTTTTCCATCCACCAATGGCGTACATATAAAAATTATCGCCCGGTTTGTAAGTGGTATCCATATTAGCTAAGTCGATACCCTCATTTTTTTTACCATTGGGCTCGTTGAGTGAACAACCGCCTAATAATAAGCCACTTAAAGCTACAATTGACATAAAATTGTTTATTTTCATAAATAATTAATTAATTTGGTTCAAAAATAGTTATTCTATGACGAAAAAATACATGATAAGTTACAATTTGATTATTTCATTAATTTATTTTAACTTTGGAAAAAAAAGCTATGAAATAGCCATGAGAATAAATTCACAGCAACCGAAAATGAAATTATCACTCACAAATAAGCCTTGCTCTTTATTCGAATGGCGTATTCCATGTGACCTTAATTTAAAAATTAAAAAATAATTACACATGAAAAAATTTGTATTTTATACATTACTAATTGGACTAATGGCAACTCTTTCATGTAATAAAGAAGAAGGACTTTCAGAAGAAGAAATTATTCAAGGTTTAAAAGAAGCCTTAAAAGTTGGTACCGATACCTCGAGCACCAATTTACATAAAACCGATGGGTATTACGGCGATCTTGCAGTAAAAATTTTCTTGCCTCCCGATGCTCATGGAGTATTGGAACATCAAAACGATCCGTTACTACAAGCAGCCGGAATCGATCAAAAAATAGAACAACTAATTTTATCATTGAATCGTTCTGCCGAAGATGCTGCCATCGAAGCCAAGCCCATTTTTGTTGATGCAATAACCACAATGAGCATTAGCGATGCTTCCTCTATTTTGCATGGAACCGATTCGGCAGCTACTTTATATCTGAAAGCTAAGACACGTAGTCAGCTTTTTAGTGTTTTTATTCCAAAACTTCAGGTGTCTTTAAACAAACCATTAGTTGCCGGTATGACAGCTTATGAAGCTTGGGAACAATTAAAATCGGTTTACAACCCTTTGTGCAATCCTATAACCGGATGGCAACCCATTACTAGTAACCTTGATACCTTTGCTACCAATAAAGGTTTAGACGGTCTGTTTATTAAAATTGCCGAACAAGAAAAACTTATCAGGCATAACGTCTCGTACCAAGTTAATGATATTTTAAGAAAAGTATTTGGAGAATAATTTTCGTATTTATTACCATTTGTCTTTTCCGTTTTTTTCCTCTTATTTTGCAGAAACAATATAAACCATGCAATTTTTTAATTGGTTAAAAGAAAAAATTTCGAACAGGCTATCGGTATTGTATAAACCTTTAATGCTTTCGAAATACAAACAAGGAAGTATAACACTAAAAAATGTTAGAATTAGTAATACTACTTATATCCATGCAAAAGAACATTTAGTTTTAGCCGATCATGTATTTATTGGACATTACAATTTTATTGAAGCTAGTAACGGAATTGTTATAGAAGAGGGTTGTCAAATCACAAATTTTGTTAGTATTACAAGTCATTCGAGCCATATTTCTATTCGCTTATACGGTGATGAATATTCAAATTACAGTGATTTAAAAGGCTATATAAAAGGACCCGTTTATATTGGTAAATATTCTTATATAGGACCTCATTCGGTTATTATGCCCCATACCAAAATAGGAAAGGGAAGCATCGTTGCAGCTTATAGCTATGTTAAGGGTGAGTTCCCTGATTTTTCTATTATTGCTGGTAATCCTGCAAAGGTTGTTGGTGATACACGTCAATTAGATGAAAATTATCTTAAAGAAAATCCAAATCTAAGAACCTTTTACAATAAATGGGCAAGTCAAAAATAGATATTAAACAATACTCCAATTCACCTTTTATTAAAAGCGTTTTTACCATTTTTACAGGTGGAGCTTTTGCTCAAATCATACCTTTTCTTGTTGAACCAATTCTTACCCGAATATATACACCAGACGAATTTGCTCTTTTTGCACAGTTTGTAAGTTTTACAACATTATTTACCATTATTGCTACAGCACGTTACGAATTAGCTATTATGCTACCCAAAACAGATAGAAAATCAATTAATGTATTTGCTCTATCGCTTATCATTTCGATGATCGTTACCATCGTGTCTTTTATTATTGTTTTATTATTTCGATTTCCCATTGCTCAATTTTTAAAAAACGAAAAATTATCTATTTTTCTTTGGCTCACTCCAATTGTAGTTTTGTTTGCCGGTTTGTATCAGTCGTTAAATTATTGGTCGCTTAGAAATAAACGTTTTGGGTTAATAAGCTTATCGCGTATTGCTCAAACCACAATCAATTCATTAGGTAACATTTTGTTAGGTTTTATTAAATGGGGAAGCAAGGGACTTATCGTTGCTTATATTTTAGGTCAATTTGCTGCTTTTTTTGCATTTATTGGTAAATTTTTCATAACTGACAAAAGAACAACGAAACTTATCAATAGAAAAGAAATCAAAGAAATGGCTTCCCAGTATGCCGATTTTCCCAAAATAAATAGCTTGCATGCCTTTACCGATATCCTTCAGCAAAGCCTAGTAATTTTCCTTTTAAGCTATTTTTTTACATCAGATGACGTTGGCTATTATTCTCGCACTTTTCGTTTATTAATAGCTCCGGTTTCGCTTATTGGCTCGTCGGTAGGTCAAGTCTTTTTTCAACGTGCTTCGAGTGAATTTGCTAAAGGCAACAATATTCGCCCTTTTGTAATTAAAAATCTCAAAATGATGGTGTGGATTGCGATTCCTTTTTTTATAATGATTTTTGTTTTTGCACCGCAAGTTTTTGGTTGGTTTCTGGGAAAAGGATGGGAACAAGCTGGATATTATGCCCGTTATATCTCACTATGGTTAACGATGAGTATTTTAATTAGCCCAATTAGCACTATTCCATTAATTATAGGAAAGCAAAAGCAAGCATTCTTACTTAGTTTATTGGGTAATTCGCTAATTATTTTATCGGTATGGACAGGTGGCTTTTTTTATAGTGATATAAAAATCAGTTTAATGCTAATAAGCATTACTATGTTTTTATACTTTTCGTTTGTTTTGTATTGGTTTGTAAAAATTTCGGGGAGGCAACAATGAAAAGAGTTTTAATGATAGGATTACCATATTTTACAATTAATGTGAAGTCAAATTTATTTAAATTCGACACCAATCATCAATACATCGTATTAAATACCTATTACAAAATTTGGGATAAAATAAGGTATTTATTTTTGCTTCCTTTTTGCCAAACGGTTTATTCTATCAATGGCACCATTGATTATAGTTTTGCTCTTTCGTTAGCCATAAAATTAAAAAAGAAAGTGGTCATGCATTGGGTGGGCAGCGATATTATTGCCGCTCAAAAAGCCTATGCTGAAAATAAATACAAAAAAGCATTTATCGAAAAAGCAATACACCTAACCGATACGCCATGGTTTGTTGCAGAATTATCAAAAATTGGCATCAAAGCTAAATTTCAATCTTTAATTTTGTTTGAAAAAATGGAGCCATTTAAACCCTTTCCTTCTGTTTTTTCAGCATTAATTTATATTCCTCAAAACAATCAAGAGTTTTATGGCATTTATAAACTCAAAAATATTGTAAAGCAATTACCTTCTATTCAATTTGACGTTATTGGCACCGAAAAACCTATCATTGATATGCCTTCAAATGTAATATTTCATGGATGGGTTAACAATACAAAATCGTATATCCAAAATTCTTATGTTTGTATGCGATTCCCTGAACACGACGGTCTCTCATTCTTTGTATTAGAAGCCCTGTCGCAACAGCGTTATGTTATTTATAATCAAAAACTTGATTATACTTTATTGGCTCAAAATGAGAACGAAGTAGTAGATCGATTAAAACAATTAAAAGACTCTTTTGATTCGGGCAATTTAAAGCCCAATTTGGAGGCTGCTCGTTGGGTTGAGCATCATTTTTCGTCTGAGAATTTTATTAAACTGATCGATTATTTAACTGTATGAAATAGCCATGAGAACAAATTCACACCAACCAAAAATTAAATTATTACACATAAACAAGCAATACTATTTGTTCGAATGCTGTATTCCATCTCATCATACTGACGAGACAAGTTCTACCCTTTATTTAAAAATTAAAAAATAATTACAGATGAAAAAACAAGTCATAATCATATCGTCCTATTTTCCACCCATAATATCGGTTGCAAGCAATAGGCTACATGCATTTGCCAAGTATTTAGATAAAAATGAATTTGAAGTTAGTGTTATTTTTCCATACAACGGTGAAGTTAAGAAAAACGAGGATTCTATTCAATTATTCCCAATAAAAAACACAAGCTTTCTTAAATATTGTTCGTTCAATAAAAATACAAACTTTATTCTACACAAATCTAAAGCTTTATGGAACCGAATTTTAATACATTTAAATATAGCTCAAACCGGCAATTTCGAGAAAAAAGCATATAAAAAAGCTTACGAACTCATTAAATTAGAAAATAACTTCATTGTTATTTCTTCATCGCCTTATTTTGAGAATCACCTAATAGCTAAAAGGTTAAAAGACAAGTTCCCAAATGTTAAATGGATAGCCGATTTAAGAGACGCTTTAAGTAATAATCCTTATATACCTGATAATCAAACAAAAAAACATCACATTGTAGAAAAAATAATTCTTTCGCATGCCGATGCTATTACTACTGTTTCATTGCCCATAATTGAAGAATTACAAACAAAGAATAGCAGAAATATTCCTATTATAGAAATCAGAAATGGATATGATTTTGAAGCTCGGTTAAAGTTTCATTACAATGATTGTTTTACCATGGTTTATGCAGGCACTTTTTACGCAAACCGTACTCCAGAAACCTTTTTTGATGCATTAAAATCGTTAATAAAAGAACAGCAGATTACTGACGTTAGGCTTGTATTTTTAGGTAGCACATCAGGTATTAGAATACCCGATGAACTTTATCCTATTGTTGAACGATATGATAAAATTCCATACAACGAGGCCGTTAATATTATTCAAAATGCAGATGCGTTGTTGCTAATACACCCACCCACAACATATAAAGGTGTTTATACCGGCAAGCTTTTCGATTATCTTGGAGCCATGCGTCCTATAATAGCGGTCGTTGACAAAACCGATGTGGCAGCTCAACTTATTCAAGAATGCAATGCCGGATTTGTTGCCGATTTTAATAATATTGAAGCAATAAAACAAGCATTAATGAAAGCATTTAATCTTTGGAAAAATCGACAAACGCTTAACTACAATCAAAGGCTTATTATGATGCATCATAGGGCTTATCAGGTGAAAATTTTAGAACATTTAATCAGACAGTTATACCGTGAATAACAAAGTGAGATATTTGCTAATGGGCAATGCCGAAAGCCCCCACCTGATAAAATGGGCGAGGGAATTGATTAAGCATGTAGATTTGTATGTGCTTTCTTTTCAGGGTATTGATCCTGTTTTTTATTCGTGGTTAGATAAAAATAAATGCATGAGCTTCGACCAAAAAATCAGTGTCGAAGGTGGTAATTTCCATTTAATAAAATTATTGCCCAAAATCAGGCGAATCATTAGACAAATAAAACCCAATTACATTAACGCTCATTATATCACAAGTTACGGTTTTTTAGCCGCTTTAGCAAAACCACAAGATTCAAAGCTCATACTTTCAGCATGGGGTAGTGATATTTTGGTAACTCCATTTGAATCAAATCTCAAGAAAAAAATAACACAATACAGTTTAAAAAAAGCCATTCTTATTACATCTGACTCGCAGTATATGAGCGAAAAAATAAAACTCCTTTACCCCAAAGCCAATATTTCTACTTTTCCATTTGGACTTGAAAAATTGCCGGAATGTAGTATTAAAGATAAAAATCCGTGGCTGTTTTTCTCAAACAGAGCTTTAACGCCCAATTATCGAATAGATTGGGTAATTGAGTTATTCAGTGAAATTTGCAAAACAACTCCAGAAGCACGACTTATTATTGCCAACGACGGTAGCGAAAAGGAGAACCTGATTCAAAAAGCTTTACAACTTGGAATTAAAGATAATATTGAGTGGGTAGGTTTTATCAATGCTGATAAACAAGCCGAAATATATAAAAAAGCCAGTTATTTTTTCTCACTTCCTATAAGCGATGCGACTTCTGTATCTCTTCTTGAAGCAATGGCTTATGGATGTGTTCCTATCGTTTCAGATATACCTGCTAATCGAGAGTGGATAATTCATTTAGAAAATGGTATCATATTAAAAGAAGATGCGAATATAGTTAATTTACTTAAACAAGTTAACTCTTCGCATCTCTTTAAACAGAATAGAATTATTATAAACGAAAAAGCTATATTTCCTAAGTCAATTGAAGAGTTTATATTAAAATTAATAGAAGAATGAAATCAAAAACTCTCATCATATTAACTCAATATTTTCCACCCGAAGTAGGTGCACCACAAAATAGACTATACGAATTAGCAATACATTTACAAAGAGCAGGCTTAAATATTATTGTATTAACAGCTATGCCTAATTATCCTCAAATGAAAAAACATAAAGGGTATCGCTGGAAAATTTATAAAAAAGAAGAAATAAACGGATTGAAAGTGTATCGAAGTTGGATATTTGTTTCTTCGTCCAAATCTATTTTTGCAAGACTTTTAAACTATTTTTCATTTGTATTTTCGTCTATTTTTATAGGTTTGATAGTATTACCTAAAAGCGATTTTTTGATGGTTGAGTCACCACCACTGTTTTTAGGTATTTCGGCATATATTTTAAGTCGTTTCAAAAGAGCAAAAATGATTTTTAATGTGTCTGACTTATGGCCCGAAAGCGCCGAAAAACTTAAATTGGTTACAAATAAAACAATTCTTAAATATACCTATAAGTTAGAAGCTTTTTGTTACCAAAAAGCAGTTCTAGTAAGTGGACAAACACAAGGAATTTGTACAAATATCAATCTGCGTTTTCCTGAAAAAAAAACTTTTTGGCTTCCTAATGGTGCCGATCTATCGTTTTTTACCCCCCAAAACCAATATTCTTTTTACCTTAGAAAAAGTTTAAATTTTACACAAAACGATTTTATATGCCTTTATGCAGGTATTCACGGTCATGCTCAAGGACTCGAAACCGTTTTGAAAGCTGCAAAAAAATTACAACACATTGAAAATATTCGTTTTGTTTTTGTGGGTAGTGGTCCTGAAAAAAAGCATTTAATAGATATGGCTAAAGAAGAAAAAATTTTAAATACATATTTTATCGATACGGTTGATAAAAAAACAATGCCTGAAATTTTAGCTGATATCGATATTGCATTAGTACCATTGCGAAAATTAGAACTATTCGAAGGAGCAATACCTTCAAAAATTTTTGAAACGTTAGCGATGGAAAAACCTATTATTCTTGCTGTAGATGGCGAAGCCAGAAAACATTTTGTAGAAAAAGCCCAAGCTTGTTTTTATGTTGAGCCTGAAAATGATAATGATATGGCTGATAAAATACTATATGCCTATAATCACCGCGATGAAATTAAACAAATGGGAAAAAATGGCAGAGAATATGTTAACAATAATTTTAATCGTACTAAAATAGCCCAATCGTTTTACAATCAATTAACAGAATTATGATCAAATATTTTTGTTTATTATTTTCTTTAAATATTATTTTTTCGTTAAACGCACAAGAACACATTTCGCCCGATTCTATAAAAAGAATGTACAAAAATGCTGATATAATTTTTACAGCCATCGTTATTTACGAAAATATTATTGGCAATACTACTGGCGAAGAAAAAATGATTGATTTTGACATTACCGAAATCCAAAAAGGTAAAGATTATAGCCGATTGATGGTTTATACCAACGACACCATGCAATTTGAGCAAGGAAAAGAATATTTGGTTTTTGCCCAAAAAGATAAAATTTCCAACCGTTACAATCTATTTTTTGCTGAACATGTTTGCAAGTCGTGTACTAACTACACCATCAAAAAAGTTTACGAAATAGTCGATAAAACACCCTTTAAAACTATTAAAAAGCCACGCGATAAAACACCCTGGAACCAACGTGGGTGCGGATGTCATTAATATACTTCATACTCATTAAAAGTGCATTCAATCTTACCATTTAACAAATTAATTTTCTTTTTCGGCTTGAGACTCATAAATTTAGCGTATTCTTTGCTCATTAATAGCCATATACGATTCGATTTGTAATTGAATTTTAGCTGTGTTCCAACATTGTTGTAAAAATGGTTGATATTTTCTACTTCAATACGTTCGTCGTAAGGCAGATTTGAAATTATATATCCATTTTGAAAAGGAATATTGTTTTTTAGAAAATCGTTTTCAATAAAAAGTGTCGATTGTGAATAAGGAAGTTTTTGAATACTTTTTTTAGCAGCTAGTAGTACTCGATCGTCCATATCGGCACCCACAATTTTCAATTTTGCATTTTTTATTTCACTTTGGGCTTTTTCGCGAACTTTTTTCCATAGATCTTTATCAAAATCGGTCCAATTCATAAACGCATATTGATTGCGCAAATATCCTGTCGGGATGTTGTTGGCTTCGTATGTTGCTTCAATAGCAATGGTTCCACTTCCGCACATAGGATCGAGTAGGGGCATATTGCTATTCCAACCGCTTAGCTTCAACAATCCTCGTGCTAAAACTTCGTTGAGAGGAGCTAAGCCTTGGTAATCTCTATATCCTCTGCGATTTAATGTATCACCTGAACTATCGAGCGATAGAGTTACTTCTAAATCGGTAATATGAATGTTAATAATAACTTGAGGTTTTCGGGTATCTACAGCAGGGCGTTCATTAACTTCTTTACGAAAACGATCAGCAATAGCATCTTTGGCTTTTTGAGCTAGAAATAAGCTGTTTTTAAAACGTTCTGTAAGTAACACCACATCTACCCTAAACGATTTATCCACTGTAAAATATCGATGCCAAGGAACATCATATATAAATTGATAGAACTGTTGCTCATTACTTACTTTTTCGTAGTAAATTTGTTGTAATATTCGCAGACCAAGAGAAAGCGTATAATTTGCTCTATACAAATCTTCTAAATTTCCAATAAAAGAAACTGCTCTTCTTAGCAATTTGGTTTTTTGAAAACCTTTTTCTATCAACTCCTTATATAGAACTTCTTCGAGTCCTTCAAAGGTTTTAACAATAAATTTCATTTATTCTTCATCAGAATTTCCGACAGCTTTAGCATCTGAAACTATCTTGAATGTCAATTCTTCATTTTTTTGACTATATCCTACCATTAAAATATCGCCGGCTTTAGGTTGATGCTTAATGATTGCTTCTGCTAATGGATCTTCGAGATACTTTTGTAATGCACGTTTTAGTGGACGAGCACCAAATTGAACATCGAACCCTTTTTCGGCAATATATTCTTTTGCTTTGGGTGTCAATTTTATTTCGTATCCTAATTGTTTTACTCTATTTAATAAGCCTTCAAGTTCAATATCAATAATCTTATTAATATCTTCACGAGTAAGTGAATTAAATAAAATAACATCGTCAATTCGATTTAAAAATTCGGGAGCAAAAGTCTTTTTTAAAGCATTTTCAATAATGCTTTTTGCTTGTATATTAAATGATTCTTTTCTGGCTTTAGTTTCAAAACCCACACCGCGACCGTATTCTTGAAGTTGACGAGTACCAATATTACTGGTCATAATAATAATAGTATTTCTAAAATCAACACGACGCCCAAGGCTATCTGTTAGTCGGCCTTCATCAAGAACTTGTAGTAAAATGTGAAATACATCGGGATGAGCCTTTTCAATTTCGTCAAGTAGCACAACAGAATAAGGACGGCGACGCACTTTCTCGGTTAATTGTCCACCTTCTTCGTATCCAACGTATCCCGGAGGCGCTCCAACTAAACGCGAAACACTAAATTTTTCCATATACTCGCTCATATCAATGCGAATAAGGTTTTCGCTGTTGTCAAATAAGTATTCGGCAAGAACTTTAGCTAATTGTGTTTTCCCAACACCGGTAGGACCAAGGAAAATAAAAGTGCCAATGGGTTTATTTGGATCTTTTAATCCAGCTCTATTGCGTTGAATAGCTTTAACTATTTTTTGTATAGCTTCGTCCTGACCAATTATCTTACCTTTTATTTCTTCAAACATATTAAGCAAGCGATTCCCCTCTGATTGAGCAATACGCTGAACAGGAACACCGGTCATCATAGCTACAACTTCAGCCACATTTTCTTCGGTAACCGTTTGACGGTTTTTATACATATCTTGTTCCCATTTTTCTTTTTCTTCCTGAATTTTGGTTTGCAACGAGCGTTCGGTGTCTCTGAGTCTTGCAGCAGTTTCAAATTTTTGTTGCTTAACTGCATTTTGTTTTTCAGTTCTAACTTTTTCAAGTTCTTCTTCTAACTTTGTTAAGCTTTCTGGAACTTTAATATTTTTAATATGAACGCGTGAACCGGCTTCGTCCATAGCATCAATTGCTTTATCGGGCAGCAGACGGTCGGTAATATAACGATGGGTTAATTTTACACAAGCTTCTAATGCTTCTTTTGAATATATAACGGAGTGATGATCTTCGTATCGTTCTTTAATATTATTAAGAATAGTAATGGTTTCCTCTATCGAGGTCGGATCGACAATAACTTTTTGAAAGCGACGTTCTAAAGCACCATCTTTTTCGATGTACTGACGGTATTCATCAAGAGTGGTAGCACCAATACATTGAATATCACCACGGGCTAAAGCGGGTTTAAGCATATTGGCAGCATCGAGCGAACCGGTGGCACCTCCAGCACCTACCATTGTATGAATTTCGTCAATAAATAAAATGATATTGGGATTTTTTGAAATTTCACTCAATATAGCTTTGATACGCTCTTCAAACTGTCCTCTGTATTTGGTACCAGCAACAATTGCAGCTAAGTCTAAAGCTACAATACGTTTATCAAATAAAATACGTGATACTTTTCGTTGTATTATACGCGTGGCAAGACCTTCGACTATTGCCGACTTACCAACACCAGGGTCTCCTATTAAAACAGGATTATTCTTCTTTCTACGACTTAATATTTGTGATAAGCGTTCAATTTCCATTTCTCTGCCTACAATAGGATCAAGGCGTCCTTCTTCGGCTGCTTTAGTTAAATCGATACCAAAATTATCTAAAAAAGGAGTATCGCTATTACTACTCTTTCCTTGTCCACCAGGGTTATTGCGCGATGAGCCAAACAAATTTTTATCATCATCATCATCACCTTCGTCCGATTGCATTCGAGGCGTTTCGCCTTGCAACATCGTTTTTATTACTTCGTAATTAAGGGAATATTCAGATAAAAGATTTGTAGTATAACATGTTTCGTCCTTTAAAATGGCTAGTAGCATGTGAATGGTATCAATCTCTTTGCTTTTGAGTGATATTGCTTCTAAATTCATTAATTTTAATATTCTTTCTACTCCTTTTGAAACCGGCAATTGTTCCATTTCATTCATATGGAGTGGTTCATCTTTTTTTAAATTGCTTTCTATTTTTTTTCGAATATCTGTCAAATCGATTGGAAAAGCATTGAGAATATGAAGTGCTTCAGAATCGCCATCGCGAATAATACCTAAAAACAAATGATCGGTAGTAACAATTTCGTTACCTAATCGAACAGCCTCTTCGCGACTATAAGTTAATATGTCACTAATTTTGGGTGAAAATCTTGCTTTCATATATAAAAACTTGCCTAATACACCTCAAAGATAAAGAGAATTATTCAAAACAACAATGTTTTCGAGTACATTCTTTAAACATCGACTTGTTAATTAAAAAATGAGTTTTTTATTTTTATTAACCATTTTAAAATACTATCTTAGCGTTTCTAAAAAATAAAGCATATATACTAACATATTTATTTGATACATAGACAAATGGAAACTTTTGAGGGCGAAAATATTATTAAGGTAAACATCGAACAACAGATGCAAGAATCGTATATTGACTATTCAATGTCGGTTATTGTATCGCGAGCACTACCCGATGTAAGAGACGGTTTAAAACCTGTGCATCGCAGAGTTTTATTCGGGATGTACGAATTGGGTAATACTTCAAATAAGCCATATAAAAAATCTGCAAGAATAGTCGGCGAAGTGTTGGGTAAGTTTCATCCACATGGCGACTCATCGGTTTACGAAGCCATGGTGCGAATGGCACAAGATTGGTCATTACGATATCCACTTATTGATGGGCAAGGAAATTTTGGCTCTATAGATGGCGACCCTCCTGCAGCCATGCGTTATACCGAAGCTCGCCTTAATCGACTTGCCGAAGAAATGCTCGCTGATTTAGACAAAGATACTGTAGATTTTAGAAACAATTTTGATGATACCCTACAGGAACCTACCGTTTTACCTGGGAAACTTCCATTTTTACTCATTAATGGTGCGTCGGGTATTGCTGTAGGTATGGCCACGAATATGGCTCCACATAACCTAACTGAAGTGGTAAATGCAATTGTAGCATATATAGACAACAAAAATATTAGTATTGACGAAATTACTAAATATATATCAGCTCCCGATTTTCCTACCGGTGGTATTATTTATGGCTATCAAGGAGTAAAAGATGCATTAACTACCGGGAAAGGTCGTATTGTTGTACGTGCTAAAGCTAGCATTGAAGTTGAAGATAATCATGAAGTTATTATAATTCACGAAATACCATACCAAGTTAATAAAGCTGAGCTCATAAAAAAAATTGCCGAATTAGTTATAGATAAAAAGATTGAAGGTATTTCGAACATCGCTGATGAATCCGATCGAAATGGAATGCGTATTGTTATTGATGTTAAACGCGATGCAAATGCCAACGTTGTACTTAATAGTCTTTATAAATATACCGCTTTACAAAGCTCTTTCAATGTAAATAATATTTGCTTAGTTAACGGACGTCCTCGACTACTAAATATTTTAGAATTAATAAAATATTTTGTTGATCATCGCCATCAAATTGTTATCAGAAGAACCCAATTTGAATTAAGACAAGCCGAACAAAGAGCTCATATTTTAGAAGGCTTACTTATTGCCCTCGACCATATCGATGAAGTAATTACTTTAATTCGTTCATCCAAAACTGTTGATATTGCAAAAGAAGGATTAATGGAAAACTTTGGTTTGTCGGAAGAACAAGCTAAAGCTATTCTTGCAATGCGATTACAAACATTAACAGGTTTAGAACGTGAAAAACTACAAAATGAATACAACGAACTGATTGAACTTATCAAACGCTTAAAAGAAATTCTTTCCGACGAAAACCTAAGAATGCAAATAATAAAAGATGAACTAATATCTTTAAAAGAAAAATATGGTGACGAGCGTCGCACAACCATCGAATACAATGCCGACGAATTCGATCCCGAAGACTTTTACGCTAATGACGAAATGGTTATAACTATTTCGCATTTAGGATATATTAAACGCACTTTGCTCAGTGAATATAAAGTTCAAAATAGGGGAGGCGTCGGTTCAAAAGCAACCGATATACGCGATGAAGATTACATCGAACATGTTTATGTAGCTCGCATGCACAATACATTATTATTATTTACCGAACGTGGTAGGTGTTACTGGCTTAAAGTATACGAAATACCAGAAGGAAGTAAATCTTCAAGAGGACGTGCTATTCAAAACATACTCAATATTGAACAAGGTGATAAAATAAAAGCCTATGTTCATGTCGAACACATCGATAACGAAGAATATTTAAAAAGTCATTATATTGTACTATGTACTAAAAAAGGAATCATTAAAAAAACGACCCTCGAAGCATACTCTCGTCCGCGTTCTAGTGGAATTATTGCCATCAATATTCACGAAGGAGACGAATTATTAGAAGCTAAACTTACTAATGGCAACCATCACATTTTACTTGCTAATAGAGGTGGACGTGCAGTTCGTTTCCATGAGAGTAAAGTACGTCCAATGGGACGCAATGCTGCCGGTGTAAAAGGAATTACTTTAGTTGATCCTGTTCATGGAGGTGTAGTTGGTATGGTATGCGTAGAAAACGATGGCGAAGATATACTAGTTGTATCTGAAAATGGGTATGGAAAACGCTCCAAAATTACCGAATATCCTATTACCAATAGAGGTGGTAAGGGTGTTAAGACAATGAACATTACCGAAAAAACAGGTAAACTATTTTCAGTAAAAGGCGTTATAGATACCGACCATCTCATGATAATTACCAAAAACGGTACTGCTATTCGTTTAGCAGTAAAAAATCTTCGCTTATTGGGACGTACAACCCAAGGCGTACGTTTAATCAACCTCCGCGAAGGAGACGAAATAGCATCGATTACTTATATCGAAAATAATGGCGAAGAAGAAACAATGGATAATACTGAAAATGGCAAGGTAATTGATGATTATACCGAATTAGAAACCATCATCGATGATGAAGAAGATTTAAATGAAGTTAATGATGATAATGAACAAGATAATGAAGAAAATAACGAAAATTAAATAAATTAATACTTATGAAAAAATTAATTGTTTTAGTATCAGTTTTAACGCTTAGTGCTGGATACATAATAGCACAATCGTGTAGTTCTTGCCGTGTAAGCTCATACAATTATTATAAATACGGCGAACTAGATAAAGCTAAAGAAATGAGCGATTTTTGCATTACTTGCGATAAAAACTCTAAAGACCCACGAGTATGGTATTATAGAGGACTTATTTATGAAGGAATTCATTTAAAAAAAGAATTTAACAACCTAGACAAAGAAGCAGTTGACAAATCGTTTGAAGCATATAAAAAAGCCTTATTATTTAACTTTTTAGATCCTTCATTGCAAACATTAGATATTGAAAATAAACAAGAAGACTTATTGAATTTCTTCAAAGCTTTAATGGATCAAAAAACCAAATATACCGACCAAGAAATTACAATGGATATAATTATGAATCAATATCCAACCTTGGCAAATATATTTGTAAACAAAGGAATTGATGCATATCAAAATACTAAAGATTATGAAAAAGCATTGAAATATTTCAAAAACTCTTTATTTGTATCAGGTATGTCGGGAAAAATAGATACACCTGTTATTTATTATGCTGGCTTAGCAGCTCATAAAGCTAAAAAATTCGACGAAGCTAAAGAAATGTTTGAAACTTGCATCAAACTAAGCTATGGAGCTGATAAAAAAGAAAAAGCAAATAACTATTACTACTTAGCCGATGTTTATCGTTTAAAAGGAGATACTGCTAAATTTATTGAAACCTTGAAAAAAGGTATTGAAAAATACCCTAACGACAATACCGTTTTAGTAGTTGAACTTATTAATCATTATTTATCAACAAAACAAGTTACAGAAGCCAAAAATTATTTGGAAATTGCTATCAAAAACGACCCCAATAACCCAACTTACCACTTTGCCTTAGGAACTATTTACGATTCTAACGATAAAAATTACGACAAAGCCATTGAATGCTATACAAAAGCTATACAAATAAAACCCGATAACTTCGATTATCAATATAATTTGGGCGCACTGTATTTTAACCAAGCAGCAGATTTTTATAATCAAGCTAATAATGAACCCGATAATAAAAAATATCAAGCATTAAAGGCTAAAGGTGATGAAAAAATGAAACTTGCATTGCCTTATTTGGAAAAAGCACATGAATTAAATCCTAAAGACTTACCTACTATGGAATCGCTAAAAAATGGTTACTACCGTTTACAAATTTTAGATAAATACGAAACAATGAAAAAGAAATTAGAAGAAGCCAAAAAATAAATTAAGAAAAAGGGGATATAAATCCCCTTTTTTTGTAACTTTGCTTAAAAATGAAACAAATTTATATTTACATATTATTAACTTTAATTTCGTTTTCTGTAAATAGCCAAAATATAACAGAAAATGATTTGCTAAATGTCCTTAAATCGGGCGATGCAATAAAAGCAAAATCTTTATCCGATAAAGCAATAGAACAAACTAACGCTTCAAATGATGCATTCATATGGTTTTATCGAGGACAAATTTATTTAGCATTATTTGCGTCATCTGACAAACAAATTCAAAATTTAGCCCCTGATGCGTTAGAAATTGCATATAATGCTTTTATCAAAACCTTAGAACTCGATAAAAATAAAAAATATAATAAAGAAGCTTTAGAAGCCCTGCAAAGTATTGCCACTCAATTTAACTACGAAGGTGCCCATTTATTTAATCAACAACAATACGAAAAAGCCCTTCATTATTTTGAAAATGCCATTTCTATAAGCAAAATGCCAGCAATCAATAAAATTGATACAATTATCTATTACAATGCTGCATTAGCCGCCGAAAAATGTAATAAAATTAATATAGCCATTGACCTATACGAAAAATTAAAACAATTTAAATTTGGAGGTGCTAATATTTATTTAGAACTTGGAAAAATATATTGTGAAAATAAACTAGAAACTAAAGGTATCGAAACCTTTAAACAAGGCATAAGTCTTTTTCCTGACGAAAAAATAAAATTTTTAAATGAGCTAATCAATTTTTATTTAAAAACGAACAACCTTAATGAGGCCTACACATATACCGAAGAAGCATTAAAAATTGATAAAAACAATGCTAGTCTTTATTTTATAAAAGGAAGCTTGCTTGAACAAACAAATAATGAGCAAGAAGCAGAAAAAATGTACTTAAAAGCCTTGGAAATAAATCCAATTTATCAAGATGCATTATATAACTTAGGTGCCATGTATTACAATAGAGCAACAACGATCATAAAAAAAGCAATGAATAAAACTGAACAAAATCAAGCAATAGAAATTTATACAAAAGCTCAAAGTTATTTAGAAACATATAATAATAATTTTCAACGCGAAGAAATCATTTTAAAAATGCTAAAAACCATCTACACTTTAACTAATCAAACCGATAAATTAAACCAAGTAAACGAATGGCTTAAATCTTTTTAATATGATAAAATATTTTGCAACAATAATAAGTATTATGCTATTTTTTAATAGCATATTTGCTCAAAATAAAACAAACACAAGCAGAGGAGAAAATTTTATTCAACAAATAGAAGGTAAACTCGATAAAGCTAAAGCTCAAGTTGACAAACTATGCGCCGATGCAACAGGTAGCCAAAACGCCGAAAATTGGTATTTAAAAGCATATGTTTATAATGAATTAGCTAAAAGTCAGGTTTTTAAAAAATTAGCTCCCAATGCTGAATTTGAAGCTTTAGAAGCAGTAAAAAAATCGAAAGAGTTGGATAATAAGAAAAAATTTGAATCGGATAGAATTAACTTGTTATTCGACCTTAGTACACTTTTTTATAATAAAGCAATTACACTCTACAACGATGGTGTAGAAAACAAAAAAGATGCTAATTTTTCTGACGCACTTTTAAATTTCGAAAAATTTTTAGAATGCATTGATGTCTTAGGAAGCGATCAGGTAATTGTAACCAATTTACTCGACTACAATAAAGTTTCATTAAATAATATACATATGTATATGGGATATTCTGCTCAAAAGTGCAATCAATATGATAAAGCCAAAAAATATTTCGATAAAATTGTTTTATTAAACGTACCGCCAGCACAAGCTCGTCAAGTTGGAAACCCTTTAGCCTATATTTATTACATGGAATTGCTATTAAACCAAAAAGACACCATAGCCGCACGTGGAGTAGCCGAGAAAGGTCTTGAAGTATATCCTGAAAACCCCGATGTTATTATGGCAGCTATTGATTTATTTAATAAAATGAAAAAAATGAGCGAAATGGCAGAACTTATTGAAAAAATTGTAGCCAATAATCCCAATCCCGATGTAAAAATGATGTTTGTTCTTGGACAAGCATACAATAATATTGCTAAAGAATATAACAGAAAAGGATATCAAAGTACTGCCGAACAATATAAAACCAAAGCTATTAATTATTTCGAAAAAATATTACAACTTAATCCCAACGATAATAAAGTATTATTTAATACCAATTATAATCTTGGTGTAATATACTACAACGCTGGTGTCATTGCTTTTAAACAAAGAACTGAATCTAATACTACAGAATACGAGTTTTTATTCAAAAAGTCGGTACCATATTTAGAAAAAGCACGTGAACTCGATCCCAAAAATAAAAATGTACTTAATATGCTTCTAAAGGCTTACACATCATTAAACGAAAAAGTAAAAGCTGAAGCTATTGAACAAGAACTATATAAATAATTGAATTGTGTTTTTTTTCCGATTAACCTTATACTTATCAGTTTTTTGTTTTTCTGCAGGAGCTCAGAATATCGAACAAGAATATAACGAGCTTATAAAAGCGGGTAATTATTTAAAAGCTTTAAAAATAGTAGAGGAGGGTATTGCTTCAAATCCAAACATTAATTCATTATACTTTAAACATATAGAGGCTATTCTTTATTTATACTCTAGTAATAAAGACACCTCCGAAAACATCTTAAATAAAGCTTACCAATCGCTTTTTAATATTCAAAAACACAATCTAAGCAACCATGAGTCTGAAAAATTAAAAACTTTTTCTCAACAATTATCGATTCCTTTCTACCGTAAAGCTGCAATATATATGAATCTTGAACAATTCGATAATGCAAAAAATTGGTTTCATAAAACATTACAAATAAAACAATTAGCAAACGAGTATGACGATAATTTATTTTTTTATACAGGTTTAGCCGCATATAATGCTAATGACAATGAATTAATGCAACAATGCTTTTCTATTTTAATACAAAACAATAATGCTAATTCAATCGTATATGAAATATTATTAAATTATTACTTCAACAAAGAAAAAAAATCACAATTTAAACAACTCTTTGATAAAGCACTATTACAACATATCGAACTTAATGAAAACATTCATTTACTTTATATTTTAATTTTAGAAAAAGATATGAATTGTACTGATTTTTATAAATATAATAAACAACTACAATGGTATTCAAACCCCAATATCGAAATTAAAAAAGAAGTCGCCAACATGAACTATATTTGCAACGACACAAATGCTGCAATACAACAATACCAAACAATTTTATCTGAATATCCTCACGACACTTTTGCCTTAACACAAATAGGAATTATATATTATAATAAAGGTATTAAATATCTTCAAGAAGCAAAACGAATAATTTCTATTAGTGAGCAAAATATCGAACCTTATAGAAAACTAAAAGATATACATATTGAAAGTATGAAATATGCTGTTTATTATCTTGAAAAAGCCATCATGCAATCAACATCATCTCAAAATGTTATTCAATGTCTTTATTTAGCTAATAAATATCTACAACGAAAAGAAGCGATGAACCAACTAAAACAAAAATACTTGTTTATCAAAGAATAAAACCTATTTAACATAATGTAAATTATAGGACATTTAAATTTATCAAATTCTACACTTAGTTATTAAAACATTCATTATTTTTACCTCAAAAAAAAATATGGTATTAGCATTTGAAGATATTAAAGAAAATTCCATAATAGAAATTGCAAAAAAAATGATGCTAGCAGCAAGAACTGCACCTAAAGCAAGAGGTACAGATAATGTTTGTATTTTTTTGCTAACAGGCGAAGAAATTACAAAGCTTGCTGCGCATATGAAATTTATAGCCCAACGCGATCAAATAGCATTTTTTGAACGCGATGCAATAAATTTAGAACAATCATCGGCAATAATTATTTTAGGAACTCCATATAAATCGCTTGGTTTAAAAAACTGTGGATGGTGTGGTTTTAACACCTGTAATGAAAAAGAAAAACATGCCAATCATCCATGTGTATATAATGTACACGATTTAGGTATTGCTATTGGTTCAGCTGTATCAATTGCTGCCGATAATCGTATCGATAATCGGGTAATGTTTTCAATTGGAAAAGCTGCATTAGAATTAAATTATTTTCCTACAGATATAAAAATGGCTTTTGGCATACCACTTTCTGCTTCTGGTAAAAATCCATTTTTCGATCGAAAACCTATTTAACATAATATAAGTCTTTAAATAACTTTATTCTTAAATGAAAATACTCTTTGTCGATTCGACACACAAAATTTTAAAACAAAAATTTGAACAAGCCGGATGGCAATGCGATTATTTTCCCGATATAAACTATGAAAAAACCATATCTATTATTCATCAATACGACGGAATTATTATTCGAAGTAAAATAAAAGTAGATAAAACCTTATTGTCGTGTGCAAAAAAATTAAAATTTATTGGACGTGTCGGTGCTGGTATGGAAAGTATAGATACCGAAACAGCTAAAAAATTAGGTATTGCTTGCTTTAATTCGCCCGAAGGGAATCGTGATGCCGTTGGTGAACATGCCATAGGTATGCTTTTAAGTTTGTTAAATAAGCTATACCTTGCTAATACACAAGTAAAACAAGGTATCTGGCAACGTGAAGAAAACAGAGGCATCGAAATTAAAGGCAAAACTATTGGAATCATAGGCTATGGCAATATGGGGAGTTCGTTTGCTAATAAACTAAAAGGGTTTGAAGTTAACATTATTGCTTACGATAAATATAAATATAATTTCGAAAATGAATGGGTTAAAGAAGTTACTTTAGAACAATTACAAAACCAAAGTGATATTATAAGTTTACATGTTCCATTAACAGATGAAACCTATTATATGATAAATAAACCATTCATTGATGCTTGTGCAAAACCCTTTTATTTAATTAATACAGCACGAGGTCCTGTCGTTAAAACAATTGATTTGATTCATGCACTCGATGAAGGAAAAGTTTTGGGCGCTGCTTTAGATGTTATTGAATATGAAGAACACTCGTTTGAAAAGCTCAAACAATTTCCAGAAGATTTTTATCGCTTAGCAAGTTTTGAAAATGTAATATTAACTCCTCATATAGCTGGTTGGACATACGAATCAAAAATAAAATTAGCTGAAATACTTGCCGATAAAATTTTAATGCACTTTAATCAATAAATAATGCACCCCGATAATCAAATAATACATAGCTTATGGATCGGAAAAGAATTAAGCCCACTAGAGCTTTTAACAATTTATTCGTTTATTGCTAATGGCCACAAATTCTATTTATGGATTTATGAATCAATAGAAACTCCCCTACCTCAAAAAGTAATATTAAAAGATGCCAATGAAATTATTCCTTACTCAAAAGTTTTTAAATACAAGTTTGCTAATCAATATGGACATGGAAAAGGTAGTTATGCTGGTTTTTCAGATTTGTTTCGATATGCCCTACTCTATCAATATGGCGGATGGTGGGTTGATATGGATGTAACCTGCTTAAAACCATTTGATATTAAAGAACCATATGTTTTTCGTTCGCATCATGAATTAAAAGTGGTAGGCAATATTATTAAATGCCCTCCCAAAAGTGAATTAATGCAAAATTGCTATAAAGATGCATTATTTTTAATTGACGAGCACAATCGAAATTGGAATCGGCCAATCGAAATTTTAAATAGAAACATTGTTGAACTTAATTTAGAATCTTATATTCGTTCGTTTACTAATCCTGACAAATGGTTAATAATAAAAAAATATTTAGTTAACCAGTGGGATATCCCAGAACATTATTATGCTATTCATTGGGTAAACGAAGAATGGAGAAGACATAAGATTGCAAAAAATAAAACTATTGCAAATTCTTTTTACGCCTCCTTATTAAAAAAATATAATGTAAGTTTTATTCATGTAAAAGGTTTACAACTAATAAATTACAAAATTAAATTAACTAATCTGTACTCTGCTATGGTTTTACTAAAATACCCTCATGTTTTCTTTAAAACGCTATTGCGTTTCATAATAAGGCATAATAAAAAAATAATAAACCAATTCAATTCTGATATAAACTAATGTATTTACTTTTATCCCCAAAAATAAAATTTTTGAAAATTCTTTTTTATTTAACCATCTTTCCCTACATTTCATTTGGATGGGGCGAAAAAGGACATCACATTATTGTTCAAATAGCTAAAAAACATATCAATAAGAACATTCAAGATTCAGTTAATAAATATTTAGATGATATAACTTGGGAAAATGCTTCAACTTGGATGGACAATATTAGAAGAATACCAGAATATGCCTTTCTAAAAAACTGGCATTACATAAATATCGAACAAAATATGCCGTATGATAGCATAAAAACAGGTGCAGATAATATATATGTTCAATTACAGCTTACAATAAACCGCCTAAAAAATAAAAACATACTAACAAAAAAACAAATTACTTACAACCTAAAAATATTGTTTCATTTAATAGGTGATTTTCACCAGCCTTTACATGTTGGATATGGAATTGATAGAGGTGGAAACGATGTTAAAATTGACTTTTTAGGAAAGCATTCGAACTTACATGCAATTTGGGATGCTGATATAATTGAACAAACCAATATAAGTTTTGAATTAGTTAACACATTAACTAATAAAAAAAAGTATGCTCTATCTCTAAAAAAAAGTGATATTAATTTAATGCATTGGATGATACAAACCCGCAAACTTTTAAATTTTGTTTACCATTTTACTAATCCTATAAATTACTCATACATAAACAAAAGCAAATCAATCATTCAACATCAACTTGCATTAGCAGGTATTCGATTAGCAATAATATTAAATACGATTTTTAGTTAAAAATTGCTTGAATTATTTTAATAATCCGCAAAAATCAAATTTTAAAAAAAAACATAATCAATGAAAATTAATTAAATAAATTAGTATCTTTATGCAACGAAAAATTTAAACTTAAATATATGGGAAAATTAAGTCATTTAGAACCTAAAATTATTTGGGAAAATTTTGAAAAAATATGTTCAATTCCTCATCCATCAAAAAAAGAACAAAGAATAATTGCTTTCATGAAGCAATTTGGTGAAGATTTAGGCTTAAAAACAATTGTAGATGAAGTTGGCAATGTAATTATTAAAAAACCAGCTACTCCTGGTTACGAAAATCGCAAAGGCATTATTTTACAAGGTCACCTCGATATGGTTCCTCAAAAAAATAATGATAAACAGCACGATTTCGAAAAAGACCCCATCGAACCAGTTATTCATGGAGATAAAGTAAAGGCAAATGGTACTACCCTGGGTGCTGATAACGGCATTGGCGTTGCCGCTGCTATGGCTGTATTGCAATCGAAAGATTTGCAACATGGTCCAATTGAAGCACTATTTACCATTGATGAAGAAACAGGAATGACCGGTGCATTTGGCTTAAAACCAGGTTTATTAGATGGCGAAATACTATTAAACCTCGATTCCGAAGATGAAGGCGAAATATATGTGGGTTGTGCAGGTGGAATGGATGCCAACATTACATATACATATAAAAAAGAAGATGTTCCTCTTAATTCAGTAGCTTTTAAATTATCTTTAACCGGCTTAAAGGGCGGACATTCTGGAATGGAAATTATTTTAGGAAGAGGTAACGCCAATAAATTAATGAACCGTTTTTTAAAATATGCTAATAAAAAATTGCACGCACGCATAGCTCATATTGATGGAGGAAGTTTAAGAAATGCTATCCCTCGTGAATCATTTGTTACTATTACAGTTCCTCAAGAGCTCGAACAAGATTTAATGAGTGCTGTTAAAGAATTTGAATCCATTTATCGCAATGAATATGCTAATACTGAGCCCGATTTGAAGTTTGTAGCTGAAAAGACTACAAAACCAGAAAAAGTCATAGATAAATTTACCCAAATAAATTTAATTCACGGTATTTATGCGTGCCCCAATGGTGTTGTTCGCATGAGCGATGCTATTCCTGGACTGGTTGAAACATCAAATAACTTAGCTAGCGTAAAAATGAACAATGACACCATTCAAGTTTCATGTCTACTAAGAAGCTCTGTCGATAGTGCCAAAAAAGACCTATCAGAAGCCATCGAAAGTGCATTTTTACCAACAGGGGCAAAAGTTGAATTCACGGGTGGCTATCCCGGATGGAAACCAAACATGAATTCTGCTATACTAAAAGAAGCTCGCGAAGTTTATAATAAAAAATTTGGCAAAATACCCGAAATTAAAGCTATCCATGCTGGTCTTGAATGCGGATTATTAGCAGGCGTTTATCCACATCTCGATATGATATCGTTTGGACCTACCATTCGTTACCCTCATTCACCCGATGAAGAAGTACATATACCTACGGTTCAAAAATTTTGGGACTTTTTAGTCGAATTACTTAAAAATGCCCCAACAAAATAATTTTTTTTAATAAATTATATTTAAAAGACGCAAAGCATTTTCTTTGCGTCTTTTTTTCTATTTACATGCATAAAACTTATATTTTTGCGTTAAACATACATCAACTCATAGATATAATTTGCATTTAACTTTAAAAATATTGTTAAAATACATATATATATTATTGTATAACAAATTATTAATACTATTTACCTTACTATTAACTTTAAACATATTATGGGCACAAAATAATAAAACTATACTTTTAAAAGTAGATACTAATTTTATAGTTTTTGATTCTATTCCTATTTCACCTTTTAACTTTCAAGTCTTCGATGTTAAAGGTCAAAAATTATCGAATAAACAATATGAAGTAAATTTTATTAGAGCAGCTATTCGCCTAAAAAACAATAGCGACAGTATTATTTTAAAATATAGCCACCTGTCTTCGCAGTTGCCTTTTCATTATTTTCATAAATCAAAGCAAATTATTTTAAAGGATACTATAAATTGGAGAGAAATTGAGAAAATATCATACTCAGATAATATTTCTAATCCATTTAATAACGACGAATTAATAAAACGTGGAAGTATTTCACGAGGTATAAGCATAGGTAATAATCAAAATGCTTCAGTTACTTCAAGCCTAAATTTACAATTATCGGGCAAACTTGGTAAAGATTTTCAAATTATAGCAGCTCTAACAGACCAACAAGTTCCCTTTCAGCCAAGTGGGAATACACAACAAATAAACGATTTTGATAAAATTTTTATACAAATATTTAATAAAAAGAATCAAATTATTTTGGGTGACTATGATTTAATAAACAAAGAAAATACTTTTATGCCATTTTCGCGTAAAGCCCAAGGGATTGAATATTCTTTCAAAAATAATGATGGCTCGTTTTTACTTCAAACCAGCAATTCTGTTAGTAAAGGTAAATATAACCGTATGGTATTTAATGGCAAAGAAGGCATTCAAGGACCCTATAAATTATCGGGTGTTAACCAGGAACCCTATATTGTTATAATAGCAGGCACTGAACATGTTTATATTGATGGAAAATTACTTGTTAGAGGCGAAAACAATGATTATATAATAGATTACAATACAGCTGAGCTAACTTTTACAGCTAAAAATCCCATCAACAAAGATAGTCGCATTGCGGTTGAATTTGAATATAGTGATAGAAACTATGCACGTTTTTTAACATACAATAAAGTTAGTTTTAAAAAACAAAAATCATTTTTTCAGTTTCAAATATTTCATGAATTTGATGCTAAAAACCAACCCCTTCAACAATCACTAAGCGACGAAGAAAAAAAAGTACTTAGTTTTGCAGGAAACAATGAATGGAAAGCAGTTGTGCCATATGTTCATTATGATAGCGTATTAAATTCAAATACTATATATTACCGTTTACAAGATACTTTAGTTAATGGAGTTTTATACGATAGTATATTTGTTTATTCAACCGATAGTTTAGCTCATTTTAATGTAGGTTTTACTTTTGTAGGTAAAGGCAATGGAAATTATGTTCAAGCTTCAAGCCAAGCAAATGGTCGTGTATATAAGTGGGTTGCTCCTATAAATGGTATTAAGCAAGGCGATTTCGAACCCGTTAGAAAACTCATTGCCCCTATCAAAAAGACCATATTTGCTGGTAGCTATCAATTTAAATTATTCAATAAATCGTTATTCCTTGTTGAAGCTGCAATATCTGATTTCGATAAAAATTTATTTTCTTCTATTGACAATAATTTAAATCAGGGTTTTGCAATTAAAACCTCGTTTTGGCAATCTTTACATAAAAACGATAGCAGTAAACATCAGTTTTATATTAAACCATATGTACAATGGATAAGCGAATATTTCCAAGCACCTGAGCGTTATAAATCTGTAGAATTTGAAAGAGATTGGAACTTTGTACAAAACAATACAGTCGAAGAAAAGGCAGCCGGAATTGAAAATCAATATCATTTTAAAAATATTATCCATGCAAACATTGGGAGCGATTATCTTCAAGCAAGCAATATTTTTAAAGCATATAAAGAATATGCAAATTTCGAAATTAAGCCCTCAAATTGGTTATTTCAACACAAGATAAGTTATCTGAATACCAAACAACAAAGTGTAAATACTTCATTTTTAAAATATAAAACCATTAACGAAAGATATTTTAGCCTTTTTAAACTAGGTGCCGACGGAGAATTAGAGCAAAATCAATGGAAAAAAAATAATACCGATAGTTTATTAACATCATCATTTCAGTTTTACCGATGGAATAGTTATTTCGGAATTTCTGATACCAACCAAATTTGGGGATTGATAAGATATGGAGAAAGAACCGACTTATTGCCATTAAATAATCGTTTAACAACCCAATTTTTTAGTAGAGAAAGTGCTATCGAAGTCCATATACCTAACCAAAAGCATTGGACCGTTAATACCATCTTAACATATAGACAATTAACATCTTATTACGATAGCATAAAACCAATCGAAAGTAATTTAACTTCGCATATTGATTTAGGAATAAGATTTGCAAAAAATGCAATAAGCCTAAGCACCATGCACGAAAGCAATGCCGGTTTAGAGCCTAAACTTTCATATACCTACTTAGAAGTTCCGCCTGGCAAAGGTATTTACACATGGATAGATTATAATCAAAATGGAATAAAAGAGTTAAACGAATTTGAAATTGCGCAATTTAGCGATCAGGCTACATTTATACGCATTACTTCGCCAACTACAGAATACATTAAAGTATATGGAAGTCGATTAAGTCAAACACTGAATTTAAGACCAGAATTATTTTTTCAGCAACCTCAAGGACTTAAAAAAATATTTGCTTCAATAGCCAACCAAACTGTTTTTCAACAAGATTTAAAAACTCAATCCAACAATTTATTTTATCGTATTATTCCTTTTAATCAAAATGATAGTATGCAACTACTTTTAAATCATTTAATTCGAAATACATTTTCGATAAATAAAACAAATAATCATTGGGGTATAGATTTTATTTTTCAACAATCTAACAATTCCCAATTACTAATAAATGGTATAGATAAGAGACAACTTACCAATTACACTTTAAGTTTTCGATGGAATATTAATACATTATTTACAGTTTTTATTAACCCTACAAAAGGACAAAAAATATTTACATCGGCATATTTTAACTCTAAAAATTTTAATATTCATTTTTTTAGCATTGAGAGCAGTATCGCTTATCAATCAAATAAAGATTTCAGGCTTAGTTCTATTATTAAACAAACAGAAAAAAATAATACGATTGGAAACGAAACCACTACGATGCAATCGTTTGGCATCGAAATGCGAAAAAACATAAATACTGATAATTTTCTATCAATAAAAATTGAATTAGTAAAAAACAAATATTACGGAAACTTAAATACTTCCATCGCTTATGAATTATTAGAAGGTTTACAACCTGGCTGGAATCAAATATACAGCATTCAATTACAACGAAACATATCATCCACTTTACAAATGCTGGTTTCATATCAAGGTAGAGACTCTGAATCGAACAAAATGATACATACTGGCAATGTTGAATTAAGAGCTTGGTTTTAATTTTTTCACTATTCCCTTTATTTTTATATTTTTTTGCCTTATCTTTTTTCATTACATTCGCTTCATAAATAATGATTATGAAAATAATATCTATAATTTTGTTAATCAGTGCATTATTTTATGCATGTGGAAATAAAAAAGACCTGTTACCCAATGCAGGTGGCAAAGCAGGCGAAGTAATTGTTGTTATAGAAAAAAATGTTTGGAATAGTAGTGTAGGCGAAGCACTAAAGTCAAAACTTATGGACGATTACCCTGCTCTACCACAAGACGAAAGTACTTTTTCTTTATATCCTGTTCCATTAGCAAATTTTAGCGATATTTTTCAGTTAAACAGAAACATTATTAAAATTAGTTTTAACCCTAACTCCGATAGTGCTTTAATACGCATTGGACGAGATCGTTGGGCAAAACCACAACTTATTATAGAATTAGTAGCTAAAGATATACCTACTATGTCTAAACTCATAAACTTAAATGCTGATAAGATAAAAGAAATCATATTAAATGAAGAACGATTACGTTTAAAACAAGTTTATACTAAATTCAGAGAAAAAAGCCTTATAGCACCCATTCAAAAAAAATATGGTATCGATTTGATAATTCCAACAGGTTATAGACTCAATCTTGATACTAACAATTTTATGTGGATATCGTCAGAAACTCCCTATATGAGTCAGGGTTTATTTATATACGATTTTCCTTATACCGATACTGCAATTTTTAACACAACTAAACTATTAGCATTACGCGATTCTATTTTAAAAAAATACATACCTGGACCACTCGCTGGAACTTATATGACAACCGAACATAATTATACACCAACAGAAAAACGCTTTTACTTAAATAACAATTTCTATTACGAAATTAGAGGTCTTTGGAAAATTGAAAACGACTTTATGGGAGGACCATTTATAAACTTATCAACCGTTATAAAAAATAAAAAACTTGTAATTATTGAAGGCTATGTATATGCTCCCAAAGATGATAAAAAAACATATATATGGCAAATGGAAGCAATATTATATTCTATTAGTCAAATATAGTTAATAAAATGCTTCTCATATTTAAAACATAACGATTTTATTTTTCGTAAAAAAATAAAAAAAACATGCAGCGAAAGCTTTTTATATTCATTTATTTATTATTAGTTTCTATTTTAAATTCTTATGCACAAGATTGCAACATAACCTCTAAAGCAAACGATATGCTTCCAGATAAATTATGTGCCCCTGTTACAGTAACTTGGGAAGTTACCTATAGAGGCGTTAATAATGGTGGAACACCTGTTGAAATAGTATTTAATTGGGACGATGGTAATCCTGTTCAAATTGTTGCAGCTACCAATACCAATGTTGCATTAAAAGAATGGAAAGCAACTGTTGTTCATGTATATCCACAAGGTGGTCCAAGTTGCAATTATCGTCCAGAAGCAACTTTAAGAGTAAATGGAGTTATATGTACCAGTAGTGTTCAACAACAAAATGTTACCGTTTGGGATACCGATAATTATAATGGCGGACATTTAGAAATAAATCCTCAAATTTTTCCTATATGTGTTGGCAACGATGGTACCGTTAGCTTTCAAGATGTGAGTTTATGGAATTGTGTTCCTCCAGTCGAAAACGATAATCCCAACGACCCAACTCGTTGGACTCAATGGATATACGGAACAAACTACACTATTAATGGGGTTTTGGTTAATGGTGTTGCTCAAACATATCCCTATTATGGAGCTATTGTACCTGCAATAGGACCTGTATACGGTCCACAACCACCTAACAATACTAGTTTACCTGTATATGCCCCCAACACAGCATTAGTAGGACAATTTTTCGAAGTTACATTACGCAACTGGAATTATTGTAATCCATACGATGACCCAAATATTCCAGGACCACCAGCCGATCCTATAAATGGCGATTATCCACCTATTACAACAACGGCTATTATTTTAATCGTACCTTATCCAGATGCTACTATACAACCCGCTGGACCATTTTGCGTTAACGATGGATCTGTTAATTTGAATGCTGCTACTCCAGGCGGAATCTGGTCTGGTTCAGGTATTACTAATGCTACTGCTGGTACCTTTAACCCTTCGACTGCTGGACCTGGAACTCATACCATTACCTACTCTGTTACCGATGCAAATGGCTGTACAGGAACCGATAATGTTCAAATAACTGTATATGCAAGACCTAATATAAATATGCAGCCTGGAACTAATTTAACGGTCTGTCCAGGAGATACATTATTTTTAAATGCCAATCCAACTCCTGGAAGTGGTGCAATTATAGGTCATTTATGGAGTGGTCAAACTACTTATTTAAGTGCAACTAATATTCCCAATCCTTACTTTGTAACAAATAATGCAGGTACCTATAATCTAACCTATAGAGTAACCGATGAAAACGGTTGTTGGCGTCAACAAAATGTTACCATACATGTAGCATCGGTTACAGCTAACATTTCTCCAGACCCAGCCCATGCATGCGCAGGCATGCCTATGCCGCTCAACGGTAATCCTGGTGGTGGTACCGGCAATTATATTATTCATCAATGGACTGGAGCCGATACTCTTTTGTCTAATAACAATATCGTAAATCCCATTTTTATTGCTCAACAACCTGGAACTTATACCCTACATTATTTTGTGCAAGATAATTTAGGTTGTAATGGCTCTGATAATATTACCATACAAGTTTCGGATGTCCCTCATGCAAATGCTGGTATTAATGATAGTATTTGTGGTAAAAATTATAATTTACAAGCAATTCCAAGTATAGGAACTGGCACTTGGTCAATCATAAATGGACCAGGAAGTGCTGTTTTTTCGGATATCTCATTACCTTCAAGTCAGGTAAGTGTTACACAATTTGGTACTTATACTTTTCAATGGCAAGAAGTTTATGGTTTTGGTTGCACGTCAAAAGATACAGTTATTATCAACTTTATTCAAACACCCATAGCCAATGCAGGTATAGACGATAGTTTGTGTGGTAAAACGACTCAGTTAAATGCAACGCCTAGTTTAGGAACTGGAACATGGACCTTAATTAGTGGTGCTGGAAATATTACATTTGCCGATATTCATAATCCTAATACAACTATTACGGCAGACAATTACGGAAGCTATACATTTCAATGGTTAGAAAATGCAGGTGCTAGTTGTACGGACAGCGATACGGTAATCATTAATTTCGATGTAGTACCAATAGCTTCATTTATACCCAATAATCCTGATGGTTGTAGTCCTTTCAACATTCAATTTCAAAACACATCACAATTTGGAGTCAACTATGAATGGTATTTTTCTGATAATACCACTTCCAATATCGAAAACCCATCACATACTTTTTATAATACAACCAATAACGATGTTAGTTACTCAGTGCAACTTATTGCAACATCTCAATATGGATGTAAAGATACCGTTATGAGCTCATTAATAGTACACCCCCTACCCGTTTCTCAATTTTCTCACAATGCTAGTCCTCAATGTAGCCCTGTTAATGTTCAGTTTAATAATACTTCAATAGGAACTGTGAGCTACTTATGGGATTTTGGCGATGGTCAACAATCGAATGCTTTTAACCCTAATCACACATTTATAAACAACACCAACTTAATTCAATATTTTGCAGTAAAACTTATTTCTACTAACCTATTTGGTTGTACCGATACTGCTATTCAATATGTTACAGTATACCCTGACCCCAACTACAATATTATAGCTCAACCCACCGAAAGTTGCTCGCCTGCTTTAATTGATTTTCAGACTGAACCCGGTGCTCAAGAATACTTATGGAGCTTTGGCGATGGAACCAACATTCAAGGCAATAATATTATTCAACATCAATACGTAAATACTACTCAAAATGCTCAAATTTTTCAGGTTCAACTTATAGCAACTAACTATTTCGGATGTAGCGATACTGTTATGACATCAATAACCATTTCACCTAAACCTATTGCTAACGCTACATCACAAGCCATCGACATGTGTAGTCCTGCCTTATATAATTTTAATAATTTATCGCAAGGGAACGTACAATCTCACTGGTATTGGGGCGATGGAAGTGATGAAATCAATAATGCGTCATCTATTCAACATACATATACAAATTCTACCAATTCAATAAAACAGTTTGTAGTTTCGCTTGTTGCAATCAATGCTTTTGGCTGTAAAGATAGTTTTACATTGCCTATCAATGTTTATCCTAGTGTTTTATCACAATTTAATTCACCAACCAATGGTTGTAGCCCTTTAAACATCAATTTTATCAACAACACTACTTCGAATTGTACTTACTTATGGAATTTTGGTGATGGCAATACTTCAACATCTCAAAATCCTTCTCATACATACATCAATCAAACTTCTTCGCAACAAAATTATACCGTTAGTCTAATTGTTACATCCACTTATGGATGTAAAGATACTGCACAAACAACTATTACAGTATATCCATCACCTATTGCTCAGTTGACCATTGACCATGCTTCGGGTTGCGCTCCTTATCAAGCTCAATTTACAAACAGTTCTTCGGGGGCAACTTCATTCTTATATCAATTTGGCGACAATACAAGTTCGACCAATACCAATAGTATTATTCATCATACTTACGACAATATTACTAACAACCCGGTTACATATCAGTGTAATTTAATTGTACAAAATAACTATGCATGCAAAGACAGTACTCAATTATCCATCACAGTATATCCTAGAGTAGTAGCTCAATTTACTAACGATAGTACAGGTTGTAGTCCTGTAAACATTCATTTTAATAATCATTCACTCAACGCTATATCGTATTTATGGAATTTTGGTGATGGTAGTACTTCTAATATGTTTGAACCCAACCATACTTTTATAAATAATACTTCAAACGATATTACCTATCCTATTCAACTGACAGCAACTTCTGCTTATGGATGTTCTCAAACCTATTCTAAAAATATTATTGTTTATGCAGTCCCCATAGCTTCGTTTACATTAGACTCTAGTATTTTTCATTTCCCAAATACAACAGTATTAATAGATAATACAACTCAAGGTATGTGGCAATATATATGGACTTTTGGCGATGGAACGACATCTACATTTATAGAACCCCAACAACATACGTTTCCGAATTGGGGCGATTATACAATACATTTAATAGCCTATTCGAACCATTGTAGTGACACTGTAATTCAACATATTCAAATTATTCCACCTGCCCCTATTGCACATTATGAACCTAGCTATGCTTCAGGGTGTTTACCACTTACTGTCAATTTTACCAATCAAAGCTTATATGCAACCAGTTATGTATGGGATTTTGGCGATGGTAACAGTTCAAACGAAATAAACCCTATATACACTTATTCGACAAGTGGCAGCTATGTGGTAACACTTATTGCCACTGGACCAGGTGGACAAGACACCTATAATGCCGGAAGCATTGATGTATTTCCGAATGCTACTGCTTATTTCACCGTAAGTCCTTCGGTTGTTTTTATTCCAGAGCAAGCAGTTCAATGCTTTAATCTTTCACAAAATGCTCAAACTTATTACTGGAATTTTGGAGATAATACCTTTTCTACTGACGAAAGCCCCAAACATTACTATTCAAACGAAGGAGAATATAATATTACTCTTATTGCTAATAATGCTTATCAATGTCCCGACACTTTTACTATATACAGAGCAGTTGTAGCCAAATCGGCAGGTAAAATAGAATTTCCAAGTGCATTTACTCCTAATCCAAACGGTCCTAATGGCGGTAAATATAATCCTAACGATTTAAATAATGATGTTTTTCATCCGGTGTTTGTTGGAGTAGAACAATATCAACTAAGTATTTTTAACCGTTGGGGAGAATTAATTTTTGAAAGTACCGACCCAAATATTGGTTGGGATGGTTATTATAGAAACGAACTTTGTAAACAAGATGTTTATGTTTGGAAAGTTAAAGGAAAATTTATTAATGGACAATCGTTTTTTAAAGCAGGAGATGTAACTTTATTAAGATAAAAAATAATATATGAAATAGCCATGAGAACAAATTCACACAAACCGAAAATGAAATTATCACTCACAAATAAGCCTTGCTCTTTATTCGAATGGCGTATTCCATGTGACCTTAATTTAAAAATTAAAAAATAATTACACATGAAAATAACTATTTTTAAAATAAGTTTAGTTTTATGTTTAATTGTTCATTTAAGTATAAATGGACAAAAACATAACAAAATCTATTATTCAAAACTAGAAAAAGCAAATAAAGAATTTTTATATGAAAATTATTTTTCTGCTTTTCCTTTATTTAGCGAATTGTACGCAATGGATTCTACCAATCAAGATGTAATTTTTAAATTAGGTGTATGTATTTTTAAAGTTCGACGCGAATCGCAGGAATCATTTTATTATTTTAATAAGGTAAAAAATATTTACCCTGCTGCTAATTTTTATTTAGGTCGTTTATACCATGCTCAACAAAAATTCGATAAAGCATTGGAATGCTATCAGGAATGCAGAAATAGTGCTGAAAATAAAGACATTAGCGGCGAAGAGATTTTATATTATATGCAAAAATCGCTCAATGCAAAAGAGATGCAAATAGTAAAATCAAATGCAACAGTAAACAATATGAATAATGGTATAAACACTCCTTTTGCCGAGTACTGCCCTCTATTATCGCCCGATGAAAATACAATATACTTTACAAGTCGTAGAAAAGGTTCAACAGGTAATAAATTAGATGCTAATTATGAATATTACGAAGATATTTATTATGCTCAAAAAACAAATGGTCAATGGGGCGATGTAAAAAATATAGGTGCCCCTTTAAATACAGAATTACACGATGCCACCGTTTCTATATCGAAAGATGGACAACAAATATATATATTCCGCACCTCTCCAAATTTAATATCGGGAATGATACTAGTCTCAAAAATTGAAGATGGTAAATGGACCGAACCCATACCAATAAATATCCCTATAATTGACGAGCAAAGCGTAGTAACTTCACTCAGTATTTCGCCCGATTTAAATACCATTTATTTTGCAAGTAACCGCGAAGGTGGTTATGGTGGCAAAGATATATATCGTATTACTCGCATGCCCGATAGTTCATGGAGTAAACCCATGAATTTAGGCCCCGTCATAAATACCCCCTACGATGAAGAATCGCCTTTTATTCATCCCGACGGTGTTACTCTTTATTTCTCCTCACAAGGACATAAAAATATGGGTGGCTTTGATATTTTTTATTCAATAAAAGACGAAAACGGAAATTGGACAGCACCTGAAAATATGGGAACCCCTATCAATTCAGTACTTGATGATTTGTATTTTATTGCAACATACGACGGCAAAACCATATATTTTTCATCTAACCGTGATGATGGTAATGGTTCAATGGATATTTATAAAGGTGAAATAATTGATCCACAAACCAATCGACTGATTTTAAAAGGAACCATTATGACTCAAGAACCAGAAATAAAATCTCTTAAAGCTACAATTACCATTATAGACTTTGACACTAAAGAGTTACAAGGCATATATAGAACTTCTAACAATGGTAAATATATTTTGGTACTTCTACCTCGTAAAAAATATAAAATGATTGTAGAAGCCGATAAATATTATCCTTTTTCAACAGAGATAGATTTAAAAGAACGTTTACAATTCGAAGATTTATTTAAAACCATTATTTTAAAACCAATTAATAAAGAATGAAAAAAAGAATTGCATTAACATATTTGTTTATATGGTTGTATTTTAAATTATTGGCTCAAGACCCTCATTTTTCACAGTTTTTCGTCAATTCGCTCTATTTGAGTCCTTCGTATGCTGGTAGTACTCAAGGCACACGTCTTATAACCAATATACGCGACCAATGGCCGGGTATTCCAGGTTCATTTTTTACTACTACCCTATCGTTAGACCATTTTATACCTTCTTTGAACAGTGGCGTTGGATTATTATTAATGAAAGATGTTGCAGGTCAAGGACATTTAGGAAGTATGCAAATAGGGATTCAATATACTTATCAGTTTCGTGCTTTTAGAAATTATCAAGTACGCCCTTCAATACATTTTTATCGTTCCAATCGTACCATCGATTTTAATCGTCTGGTATTTAACGATCAACTAAGTCTTTCAGGAATTGCTGGTGGATCGGTCGAAGTACCACCACTTAAACAAGTCGGTTATATCGATTTTGCAAGTTCTATCTTGATTTATTCTTCAACAAATTGGGTAGGTTTTACTTGGGATCATATGCTAGAACCCAATCAGAGCATTATTGATGCCTATAGCCCTATTCCAGCAAAATATTCCTTTTTTGGCGGACATAAGTTCTATTTACATGGAAAAACAAGTGTTTACAATGAAGAAAGTATAAATTCGTGGATACATTACCGCTCGCAAGGTAAATTCGACCAAATAGATATAGGTGCCTATTGGACAAGAACACCTATTATACTTGGATTATGGTATAGAGGTATACCCATTTTTAAACATTATAAATTGGGCTATCAAAACAACGATGCTATTGTTATTCAAGTTGGCTATATATGGAAAGATATAAAATTGGGCTATTCGTATGACATTACTATTTCTCGATTAATTGCAAATACATATGGTTCACATGAGTTTTCGCTTGTATACGAATTCAATCAAGATCAGCGAATTCGCAAAAAAACTCGAAAAGTAATTATTCCTTGTCCCAAATATTAAAACATAAAATACCGATAAGAACTAATGGAGAACCTTAATTTTTTAAATTAAAAGAAAATGAAAATAGCTGTTGATTTTGATGGAACCATTGTAGAAAATGCTTATCCTCAAATAGGAGAAGAAAAAATGTTTGCTATTGAAACTCTGAAACAATTACAAAAACGCGGTCATCAAATTATTCTTTGGACCTATAGAACTGGTAAAGAATTAGATGCAGCAGTTAACTTTTGCAAGCAACGTGGCTTAGAATTCTATGCAGTAAACAATAATTTTCCGGAAGAAAAGCCTCAAGATAATCTTCCTCGTAAAATCAATGCAGATGTTTATATCGACGATAGAAATTTAGGTGGCTTTATTGAATGGGGAAAAGTATGGCAAATATTAACAAATGAAAGTATGGAACAGTTAGAAGAAAATTATAAAAAATCGAAAAAAAAATTTTGGTCAAAGCTTTTTAGAAAGTAGCCCTACCAGGAATCGAACCTGGATTTAAAGTTTAGGAAACTTCCGTTCTATCCGTTGAACTATAGGGCCAAAATTTATTTTAAAAAGTTTCTTATTTCAATTACATTACCTTTTTCGTCCCACTCTGTTTTTTCAATATAAACGCCATTGCGAAATACCGCTTCTTTCTTTTTCTGGCCATTTTCGTGATACCAAATATTAGTACCATCCATTTCATTATCTTTATAAAATGCTTTAATTCTTAATTGACCGCTAGGATACCAATATAGCCATTGTCCGTCTTTTAGACCTTTTTTATATTTGCCCTCAACTTTTTTTTGACCATTGCTATACCAATATTCCCAAACTCCATCGCGTACTCCGTTAACATAAGCACCTCTTAACCCTTTTTGTCCATTTTCGTAATAACCATAGCATTGACCCGTATAGGGTTCAGTAGATTTTTTTAGGTAAGTAATAGAGTCACGTGATTCTAATTGTCGATAATCTACACCTTGAGCAAAAGTTTTATCAAGTAAATTTTGAAAATATTTTTCTAATTTTTTGGTATATGTTGGGTTTTCAACCAAACTATTGTCTTTTTTGTCCATAACATCAATGGTTACCGTTATATTTTCAGGATCTGGACAATAAGGACATCGAAACCATGCAACCACAAAAGTTATTTTATCGCCGACTTCGGGAATTTTAACCTTTTTCCAACGTATGAAATTGCTTTTAAGTTTAAAATCTTTACCAAAAGTTTCTTTTAATATACTAATAAAATTAGCGGCATTTTGTATTTCACGCGTTGCAAAAGTTAAATATAAACGGCTTTTATCATCTTTTTTGGTTTTCCATTTAAGTGCATCAATAAAATCATAAGCCATGGCAACAACTTCGTTCAGCAATATGAGCGAATCTTCGAGTTCAAAGTGTTGTAATTGCTTAAGATTTAATGTACTTAATGGTAATACTAATCTTTTATATCCAATACAACTTATGATTAATGTATCTTTAGAAAATTGGTTTGGAAAACTAAATTCAAATTTACCATTTTCGTCAGAAGTTGTACCGTATGGGCTATCTTTTATGCGAATATTGGCATATTGAATGGCTTTTTCTTCTTTTTGACTAATAATAATTCCTTTAAGCACATTTTTTTCTTGTGTCCATACATTTAAAGACAAAAGAACAGCCAAAATAATAAGCGAAAATGCTTTAAAATAGCTCATCTTGAGAGTTTTTATTGTCTTCGAATGATAACAATGAAATACTTTCTTCTTCTGGTGTTTCTAGCATTGAATCATTCTTTTGTTCAGTAGTGTCGAAAAGCGGATTTACCGTATTTTCAGTTTTTAGTGTTACTGTTTTTTTAGACGCTTTTGTCTTTGCTGATGAAGGTTGAAGTTTTGAAACCGAAGGGTTTGAAATGGTTTCTAATAGAGGATTTTCTACTAAATCTATTTTATTTGCTTTTAAATACATTCCCCATTTAATCGCTTCTATTATAGATTTTATATTTAGTTCTATTTCCCAAGTGTCGTTAGAATTTTTTGGAATAACTGTAAATTCTGTTTTAGATTCGATACAATAATCGAACAATGCTTGTAAATTTTTTGTTTTTACATGAATACGAGGTTTATCCATTGCTGTTGCCATAATTTTTATGAATTTATAAAAGGACAGCAAAAATAATGTTTTTTTGGTACATAAACAAAAAAGGGCTTCAAATATGAAAGCCCTTTATTTGTTTATTAGGTTATATTTTATTTATTCAACCATAAATTGTTTAATGAATGTATGTTCACCAGCAATTATGCGAACAAAATATGAACCTGTAGCATTAAAATCATTATGCGAAAGTTGATAATAATGGATACCAGCATTCAATAATTTATTATCTAACGTCATCACTTTATTACCCAACACATCAAAAACTTCAATAGTGGTATAATTATCTTCCGGTAAATTAAATGATAAAGTTGCATCAGAATTCATAGGATTAGGGAAAATATTCATGTCAATCATATCACGCGTAAATTCATTCATCCCTAAATAGGTTCCATTATCAATATTAATGTCGTCGATATAAATGTTATTACCACCATTTGATTGGAATTCGAATTTAAATTGGAAATTTGTTTGATGTTGGGTCAGATATATATGAATATTAACTGAATCTTCTTTCCATTGATTAGAAGCAGTAGGTTTAAAGCTATTTTGTGTAGGCACCGTTGTCTGAAGTGCTTCGTTAATTTTTGACCATTTTTGAACCCATGTTCTACCACAGTTAGTCGAAACCAATATTTTTAGCTTATCGTATGCCGTATCGTTTTCGGTTAAACCAAGTGAACCAGGAATAACCTTACCTGCGTATGCATATTTAAATTTTAATTTTAACGGAATTGAAGTTGATAATGAAGTTAAATTATATCCATTGCTACAAATGGCATCAATACTGTTAGGAGCATTACCCGAAAAATTTAAAATTCTAATTGATTTAGTGCCACTTGCTGCTGCCGTATCAGTAAGTTGCCATCCATTTCCACCCTCGTTAAGTGTATACCAGTTGGAGTTGATGCCTGTTTCAAAGCCTTCAACTAAAGGAACATAAGGGTTATTCGATGGATCAATAACATGAATTAAAGCTGTTTTTGTTTTAGAGTTCGAACCACTTGCATTATTAACCGTCAAAGTAACATCATAAACTCCTTCTGAAGCATAAGTTACTGAAGGATTGGGATCAGTAGTAGAAGATGCTGTGCCCCCAGGGAATGACCAAGTTCTATTTTCAACAACACCATTATACGAATTATCATAAAAATAAACCGGATCACCAACACAAACATAATAGGTCGAAGCATGAAAATCAGCAATAGGAGCACATAAAGGATGATATGAAGTATCGAGTACACCTGTAGCAATTAAATTTTCTTTGCTCCAAAGATTTCTGCGGTCATTCATAAGCGTAGCATCCATACGTGCTTTCTGACCATTTGTAAAAATGTTAGTACAATATCCCCATTGATAATCCATATAATTTTCAATCATATCGGGCTCATCTGGATTATCTTGTGTGCAAGTATTACGACTCCCTGGTGTAAAACATGAAAGAGAAGTATTTTGTGTAGCTGCATCAACAGGAGGTGTATCATCTACTTCATCGCCATTAGGAGCTAAAAACGAAGGACAACCACTCGATGCTGGTAATAAGCCTAACATTAAATTTTGAAAAGGATGGTATAAATTAAAATAATGCCCAGTTTCGTGAGTAAAAGTTCTATTAGCTAAATTAATACCCATACCACCAACATTGGTAGCAGTTCCAATAGTACCAATACAATCTTGACGAATTAATACTCCATCAATATCTGCATCGCCTCCAGTTAGTGCTTGCGATAATGAATTACTAGGTGGAAATGGACTCATACCACCTATAAAGGCTCCATCTGGGAGTGCCATTCCCGATGGATAAATAAAATTTACGGCAAAAACATTTAAATATTTGTCGGTTGGCCAATGATATTGTTTCATAGTACTAAAATATGCCCAATTGGTTTGAGGATCGTATTCGTGAACGATGCCATTGGTACAATTTCCATTAGGGTCTATTTTGGCTAATCGAAATTCTATAGCAGGATTGGCTGCACGCGATTTAAATAAATAATACGTATCGGCTGTATCTGCATTTTGTTTTGCGTAATCGATGTTTAATTTTTCGAGTGCATCTAACACTTGAGCATCTGAAATATTTTCGGCACCATAATTATGAATAATATGAAACACCACAGGAATAATACGTTTTCCATTTATTAATGTATCCGTTTTACTTAATAAATTTTGAAGTTGAGCTTGATCGACCAACAATTTGAAGTTTTTTTCATAAGCATTATACCGATCAATCAATGATGGGTCTTCTTGTACCTTTTTACGAATTAATATATCATCGGCTAAAATTTTTTTTAGCTGTTGTGCATCTACAAGCACAACAAGTGAAATTAACAGACTAAAAATGAAACACTTTTTCATATTTTTAAAATTTTAATTGATTGCCCTAAGTTGAATATTTTCTTTTAAAGTTCAAAATTTTTTTATCATTTTTTTGTAATTTATATTTTGTCTAAATAAGATTTTGTGTTTATATTTGCAAATAAAATAAATAAAATGAGCGATCAAACTTATTTATCTAATATAGAATATATTAACGATTTATTTGAACAATATTTGCACGATAAATCAGCAATAGACTCAAGTTGGCGTTATTTTTTTGATGGTTATACTATAAATATTGATAATGCAACTATTCATTCAGAAAATTCAACAAAGGATTTAGAAGATATATATAACGAATTTAAAGTACTAAATCTGATAGACGATTATAGAAAACGTGGTCATTTATTTACCGAAACAAATCCTGTTCGAAGACGTCGTCATTACTCCCCTTCGCTCGATATAGAAAATTATGGCTTGCAAAAAGAACATTTAACAAAAAAATTTAAAGCAGCATCAGAAATTGGTTTACCTGTTTCTACCCTTGAAACCATAATCAATCACTTAAAACAAACTTATTGTCGTTCGATTGGAGTTGAATATATGTACATTCGTACCCCCGATATTATTCGGTGGTTTAAACAAAAAATGGAACCCATTAAAAATGAACCTCAATTATCTATCAACGATAAAATAAAAATATACACCGACTTAGTCAAAGCAACCTTTTTTGAACAATTTTTACATAAAAAATTTATTGGTCAAAAGCGTTTTTCATTAGAAGGTGTAGATGCTATAATACCAACCCTAAATTTTGCCGCAGACTTTGCATCTGCTAATGGTGTTGATGAGATTGTTTTAGGCATGTCGCACCGTGGTAGGCTTACTGTATTAGCAAATTTTATTGAAAAACCCATTGATGAATTGTTTCAGGAATACGTCGGAAAATCGTATGACGACGAAACCATATTGGGAGATGTAAAATATCACTTGGGTTACAACAACATAAAAACGATTAATAATGGTAAAAAACTTTTTGTTTCGCTACTCCCCAATCCATCGCATCTCGAAACTGTGGCACCTGTTGCTCTTGGTTTTGCCAAAGCTCGAATAAATAAAAAGCATCATCATAACTTTGATAAATTATTGCCTATTATTATTCATGGCGATGCCGCCATATCAGGCCAAGGTATTGTTTACGAAACGGCTCAAATGTCTCAACTTGAGGGTTATGGTGTTGGAGGAACCATTCATATAGTACTTAACAATCAAGTAGGCTTCACTACCAATTATACCGAAGGACGTTCAAGTACTTATTCTACCGACGTTGCAAAGATAACTCAATCGCCTGTTTTCCATGTAAATGCAGACGACCCTGAGGCTCTTGTTTATGTTACTCAATTAGCTATTGAATTTAGGCAAACCTTTCATCGCGATGTATACATAGATATTTTAGGATATAGAAAATATGGACATAACGAAGGCGATGAACCACGATTTACACAACCTACTCTATATAAAGCCATTGAACAGCATTCCAACGTACGACAACTTTATTTTGAAAAATTAGTTCAAGAATTTCCCGATTTTATCAATGAACTAAAAAATATTGAAAAAAACTATTCCAATCAACTTCAGCAAGCATATGACAATGCTTTACAAATGCCTATTGTAAAAGTTAAACATTTTTTACACGATGAATGGGAAAATTATAGACATGCCATACAAACAGATTTTGAACAAAATATAAATACCTCTGTTAGCGAAGAACATTTGCGTAAATTGGCAATTCTATTAAATACCTTGCCAAAAGATAAAAAGTTTTTTTCAAAAGCACTCAAAATATTAAATGAGCGAATTCAATTAATCAACAATAATAAAGTTGATTGGGCTATTGCTGAACAATTAGCTTATGCTACTTTACTTGAAGAAAATCATTCGGTTCGTATTAGTGGACAAGATAGTGAACGTGGAACGTTTAGTCATCGACATAGTGCCTTAGTTGTAGAAGATACGGACGAAAAATATTATCCACTAAAAAACATTAGCTCAAATCAAGCACCTTTTTATGTTTACAATTCGCTTTTATCTGAATACGGGGTCTTAGGATTTGAATATGGTTATTCGCTTGCTTCACCTAACGATTTAACTATTTGGGAAGCCCAATTTGGCGATTTTCATAATGTTGGTCAAGTTATTGTTGATCAGTATTTAAGTTCTGCCAAAGATAAATGGTCGTTAATGAGTGGTTTAACACTTTTTTTGCCTCATGGTTATGAAGGACAAGGTCCTGAACACTCGAGTGCCCGTATTGAACGCTTTTTAATATTAGCGGCTAATGACAATATGATAATTGCTAATATAACTACTCCTGCCAATCTTTTCCATTTACTACGTCGTCAAGTATTAGCTCCTTTCCGATTACCATTAGTTATTTTTACTCCCAAAAGTGCGTTAAGGCATCCATTAAATATATCTGAATTAAGTAATTTAGCTGAAGGTCATTTTCAGGATATTATAGACGACAACATGCCTAATAAAAAAGAAATTAAGCAAATTCTAATTTGTTCAGGGAAAATATATTATGAACTAGTTGAAGAGCGTAAAAATAATAACATAAATGATACAGCAATAATACGTATAGAACAGATATATCCTTTAAATAAAAAGAAATTGCATCAAATAATAACATCATACTCTAATGCTCGACGAATAGCTTGGGTTCAGGAAGAGCCTGCCAATATGGGAATTTGGAATTACTTTCGTCTTAATACCAATTTACCAAACTTACTAGGTATTTGTCGTCCAGCAAGTGGTAGCACTGCACCCGGATTATACGAACTTAACAAAACTCAACAACAAAAAATAATCGATAAGGCATTTAAAAAATGTACTTGTAATAAATTAGACGAATATTGTTATATGTCTTGTTCAGAAAAAATATAAAAAAGCTATGTATAAATATTCCTTTAGATATTCTGAAGAAAACTTAGTTTTAAATTAAAAAATAATTGATGATGAAAATAAATATTCAAGTTCCTTCACCCGGCGAATCAATTCATGAAGTAACCATTGCACGTTGGTTAGTAGAAAACGGCAGTTACGTTGAAAAAGATACCGAAATAGCTGAGTTGGAGAGCGATAAAGCAACTCTAACTTTAAATGCTGAACAAAGTGGAATCATAGAAATACTTATCCCTCAAGGAAAAACAGTCGAAGTGGGTGCCATCGCTTGTATTATCGACACCGATGCCCATCAACAACCAAATAAGCCAGTTCAAAAACTCAACCAAACAAACACACATGAGGAATCTAATCTTCATAACGCAACAAAAGTTACACCTCTAGCTAAAAAAATGATTGATGAAATGGGACTAAACACAAACACTTTAAAAAACGATCATAGCAAAAGAATTACAACTGAAGTTGTTAAAAATTATATACACTCTACCGAAACCATGCCATCAAACTATAAACGTACAGAAAAAAGAATTGAACTCAGCCCTCTTCGTAAAAAATTGAGTGAACGCTTAATGCAAGCCAAAAACAGTACGGCAATGCTCACTACCTTCAATGAGATAGACATGTCTGCACTTATCGATATTCGCGCTAAGTATAAAGATATTTTTACTCAAAAACATGGTGTAAAACTTGGTTTTATGTCTTTTTTTTCTAAAGCAACTACCATAGCATTAAAAGAATATCCCCTTGTTAACTCTCGCCTTGAAGACAATCAACTCATATATTTTGATTATGTTGATTTGGGAATTGCTGCCCAAACCGAAAAAGGTCTTGTGGTTCCAGTTGTAAGAAATGCCGAAAGCAAATCATTATCTCAATTAGAACGAGAAATCTTTGAATTAGCTGAAAAAGCACGAAACAAAAAAATATCCATTGCCGAATTAGAAGGTGGCACATTTTCTATTACTAATGGCGGAGTGTTTGGCTCATTGTTAGCTACACCCTTACTAAACTATCCACAAACAGCCATATTAGGTATGCACACCATTCAAAACCGCCCAATTGCACTAAATAATGAGATTGTAATTCGTCCAATGATGTATATTGCACTCTCATACGATCATCGCGTATTAGATGGCAAAGATTCTATTTTATTTTTAAAACGCATAAAAGAACTCATTGAAAATCCAATACTCATGTTTAATAATTTAACCTTAGAAAAATTTTTAGATTTATAAAAATGTTTTACCTTTGTCAAAATAAAATATAGTGCATATGAAATATTTATTTGTTATTCTATTCATAACTTTTGCATTTAGTTCCTGTACAAAAGATTGCAAAGAATGTAAAACAGTTACTACAGACGCACAAGGTAATGTTGTTCAAACAAGTTCATCAAACGAATATTGCGACGAAGATTTAGAAAAAAAAGAAAATGAAGAACCTGTTGTAGTTGGCGATAATACCACCAAATGGGTTTGCGAATAATTTTCTAAATTTATGATTCGATTTCTTTTCAGCCTCATTTTGATGAGTCTAATATTTGTTTTACCTATTTTTTCTCAAGAACAAGAAATTGGAGAAGAGGAATTTGATTTATCAACACGAAATGAATTTCAAATATATGGAGGGGTGGGATTGGGTATATATTCTCTAAACGATAACGATAGTAAAAGCGATAAATTTATAACTGCAACTGGAATTTATTCTTTAGGTGTTTATTATTCTGTAAGTAACCGTTTTTATGTTGGTATTGGTTATGAGCGTTTAGGATTTGCAACCAATCAAGATTCTGCGAATACTGCTTTTGTAAAAAATCTAGCCATCTTAACAAAATATAATGCTCATTGCACCGAAAAATCGGCTATACATTTTAATTTATCATTAGGCACTACTCGTTTTAAATATTTTGACCAAAAAACAAGTACCAATATAAATGCTTCGAGTATTTTTATAGAACCAGGCCTAGGTTATACACACTTTTGGGGACAACATTTAGGTTATTATTTAAATACATCGTATTATTTTACAAGATATAATAAGCTAGTTAATAAAGATAATCAACCGCTTAAAGTAAATAACAATGGTTTTGAAGAGCAATTTTGGATTTCGCTTAATGGGGCCCACCTTAAAATAGGTTTAATTTATAAATTTTAATCAATTTTTGGTTTCCAGTGAACTTCGTTTATATTCGTTTTTTTAGCAATAAACCTCGATAATACAAAAAAATAATCGGATAAACGATTGAAAAATTTTAATATTTCTTCATCTACCTGAAAAGATTGATTAAGTTCAACTATACGTCGTTCGGCTCTACGACAAACTGTTCGACAAACATGAGCTTGCGAAACTGCCCAACTACCACCTGGAAGCAAAAAGTTATTGAGTGGTGTTAAACTTGCTTCCATATTATCAATAGCATGTTCAAGCCATTCAACATCCTTTGACAAAATTTCAGGTATATTTAGTTTTACCGATTTATCGTAAGCTAATTGTGCAGCAGCAACCATTAATTTATCTTGTAAATATAGTAAAGCATCTTTTATTTCGTTATCTGTTGCCATATCCCTTAATAAACCAACATGAGCAATAAGTTCATCAACGGTACCATAAGCTTCGATACGTGGATGTATTTTAGAAACCCCTACTCCACCAATAAGTGTAGTATTACATTTATCGCCTTTTTTAGTATATATTTTCATGTGTAATTATTTTTTAATTTTTAAATTAAGGTCACATGGAATACGCCATTCGAATAAAGAGCAAGGCTTATTTGTGAGTGATAATTTCATTTTCGGTTGCTGTGAATTTATTCTCATGGC